>JANWYM010000109.1 GCA_025055355.1 Abditibacteriales bacterium | reverse complement strand
GCTCCGCTCGCAATGACAGGCATTTTCGCAGGAAAGAGCAAAACGCAAAAGTTTAGGATTATAAAAAAACTCACCTCTGATACGGACACCTAAGACGGAAAAGACCGTTGGCGAAGGTTACCGACCGGGCGGGTGAGGCTCCTGTCGAACCGATTGGCTCCGCTGAACTGAATCGGCTCGGCGGGAGCCTCGCCCGCCCGAAGCCTTGCCCGCCCGAAGCCTTGCCCGCCCCAGTCGTTTGTGAGGTTCGAGGACGAGGACGATTTTCAAGGGAGCACTTGATTTACGGCAGGCAAAGCGGTATCATAAGGAGCGTGCGCATCGAGAAGTTCCAAACCGTCGTCCGCCTCATTGATAAACGCGCCGCCTACATCGCAGTGGAGTTGACGAAATTGGGCAAGCCGCTGTTCACGCCGTCGCTGCCGACAGCAGCCGTCACCGTCGTCAACGACAGGCTTTATTTTTTGTTTGGGACGGAGTTTTTCGACAGTTTATCGCCGATACAACTCGTCGGCGTTGTCGTCCACGAGTGTTTGCACGTCGTCGCCGGGCATGTCTTTGAGACGAGCAAATACCTCGACCCGTTCAACAGTCATCTCTACAACATCGCCTGCGATGCGGTGATCAACGACATCATCGGCAGGTTTTATCCGGATGTGGAACTGCCGGGCGATCCCATCACCGGTAAGAAGGTGATTGGGATGAACGCCGCGCACCTGACCGCCGAGCGCGTCTATGAAATGCTCAAGCGCAAAACGCCGCAGCAGATCGCACCGTTAGTGGGGCTGACGACGCTGGACGACCACACGGTGTGGGCGCAGGCGGGTGAGGAGGCTAAGAAGCAGAGCGAGAAACTGTTGGAGCATGTGCGCCGCGTGGTGGACAATTGCGTTCGGGTTGATGGTTGGGGCTGGCAGGCGGCGCGGGCGGTGCGCAGCGTGCTGCCGGTCAAGCCGCGCTTTGATTTGCAGCGGCTGTTGCTGGATAAAATCAGCCGCCGCCTGGTCTATGAAACCCTCTGGACGCAGCCCAGTCGCAAACTGTCGGCGGTGTATCCTCGCGTGCTGCTGCCTGTCATCGTGCCGACGGGCAACCGTTTAAACGTGCTGCTCGCCTTGGACGCTTCGGGTTCCATTGACTGCTACCTTCTCAGCGTGTTCACCGCCATCGCCCGCAAGCGCATCGAGAACACGCGCATCGAAGCGGTCACGTTCGACACGGAGGTTTATCCGTTCGACCCGCGCCAAGAGCCGCGCGGCGGCGGTGGCACGTCGTTCGCTTGCATTGAGAAACACGCGCTGTCACGGGAGAAGTATCCCGACCTCGTCATCGTTTTCACCGATGGCTGGGCGGCGCGTCCCGTGATTTCCCAGCCGCAGCGGTGGATTTGGTGTGTCCCCGAATACGGTCACACGACGATACAGAACATCGTCGGCTGCGGGGAAGTCATTCGAGTGCCCGTATGATGAACGCTGTCCGTCCGTCCGTCGTCCTCGTCGCCGCCCTGCTCACCCTCCTCTGCGGGCTGTGGGTGCGAGAGGCGGAAATCGTCGTCATTACTTGTCAGGTGACGGAGAGCGTTCCCGCCGTGCCGGCCGTGGCGGTGCTGCTGTTGCTGCTCGCCGCGCTGCCGTTGCTGCGGCGACTGCGTTGCGGGCGACGAGAAATCCTGGTCATTTATGCCTTCGTCGTCATCGCCATCTCCGTTCCCGGCTGCAGCGTCCTGCGGTTCTTACTTGCCCTCCTGCCGGCTTCGATTTACTACGCAACGCCCGAGAACAAATACGACATCGTCCATCCCCACCTCAAGCCGTGGCTTGTGCCGAAAGACTTCGAGGTCGTGCGGCAACTCTATGAAAGTTCGCCCGACGGTAAAGTGCCCTGGGGCGCGTGGGCGGTGCCGCTGTTAATGTGGTCGCTGTTCTTCCTCATGCTGTGGCTCACGCTGCTGTGCCTGGTCACGCTGTTTCGACGGCAGTGGACGGACAAAGAGCGTTTGACGTTTCCGCTGCTTTACCTGCCGATGGAAATGGCGGGCGTGGGCGAATCGGGGCAGGCGTCGCTGTCGCGTTTTTTCCGCAACCCAGTGATGTGGGTGGGCTTCGGGTTGGCGGCGTTTTACAACCTGCTCAATATGCTGAACGCCTTCAACCCTGCCGTCGCTTGCCCAGGCAAGTTCTTCGATGCGGGAGCGTTGTTCACCGAGCGCCCGCTCGACGCCCTGCGCCCGTTCGTTCTGCACTACCGCCCCGACCTCGTGGGCTTCGGGTTTCTCGTTTCGACAGAGATCAGTTTCTCCATCTGGGTCTCGTATCTCTTCGAGAAGTTCATCGCCATCGGCGGGCGTGTCGTCGGCTACGAAGTCAGTGGCTATCCGTTCCCGCAGGAACAGAGCCTCGGCGCGTATCTTTGCCTTGCGATGTTTCTGATATGGGCGGCGAGGAAGCCAATAGTTAATGGTTTATGGTTGATGGTTCCGGGGGCATGGCGCAAATCAACCGTTGACCGTTCTGACACTCCACCGCGTTGGGCATTTTTCGGCTTGTTGGCGGGGATGGGGGCGTTGTGTGCGTTCTGTCGTCTGGCGGGCATGGCGACGTGGGTGGCGTTGGTTTACCTGCTGATTGTCCTCGCCGTCGCGCTGGTGTATGTGCGGATTCGGGCGGAGACGGGTGTGCCGCTGATTTGGATGTTCCCTTACTACATGCAGAAAAAGGTCCTGCTCTACACGCTGGGCTCCGCGCCGTTCATGCCCGGCGGCGATCTCAGCACACTGACAACCTTCGCGCTGCTGACGTTTCTCTCGCGCGGCTACTTCCCCGCGCTGGCGGCGTATCAGTTGGAGAACTTGAAACTCGCCGACGTCGCGGGCATCAAGACGCGCAGCATGGCAGCGGTGATTGTTTTGGCGTTGCTCGTCGGTTTGGGGGTCGGCTTTTACTTTCATCTCACACCCTATTACTACTACGGTGCTGGCACCCTGCGCGGCGGCATCTGGGGCACGGGACTGGCGGTGCAGGAGTTTCAAGACATTGTCAACTTCACAAAGACACCTAAGCCGCCTGACGTGCCGCGCATCGCAGCGACGGGATTCGGCTTCGTCGTGGCGGGCGTGTTGGCAGTTTTGCGGATGGTCTTCCTTCGCTTCCCGCTGCACCCGCTGGGCTTTGGCATGGCGACCGCCTACGGGGATTTAATCTGGTGGTCGTTCTTTCTCGTCTGGTGCATCAAAGCCATCGTGCTGAAAATCGGTGGCGTCAAACTCTACAAGCAACTTGTCCCTGGTTTTCTGGGCTTTGCGCTTGGACATTTCTTCATGGCAGGGATGGTCTGGGGGCTGTTCAGCATCACGGGACTCATCACGGAGGAAGTGTTCCGCAGGTATGCGGTGTGGTTTGGGTGAGACGTCATACGTCATGCGTGCTGCGTGAATGCACTTGTCACGTATCACGTTTGACGCTTCGCCCAAGGTGACTTCCATGCAACGTATCACTTGCAAGAAATGCGGTGCAGCGGCGTTTGCGAGCGAGACCTTCTGCCCACTGTGCGGCGACGTGCTGGCACGGCAGGCGGACGCGCCGCCGACGCCGCAGGGTAGGGGCAGCGTCTCCGCGCCGGCGCCGCTTCGTTTCCCGCTGACGGGCAACTTGGCGGCGTGGGTGCAGCGCAACGTTCCCGCCGAAGAGGAGATTCTCTTCTCGCTGGAGAACGAAGAGCATACGACGGCGTTGGTGGGAACGTCCCAGCGGCTGCTGGTGCTGCGCGGCGACCCGCTCATCGGCGGCTGGGAGGGCGTCAACGTGAAGGCTTATCCCTACGCCAGCATCGCCGATGTGCGCTACACGCTGGGGCCGCTGAACACAAAGATTCAACTGCACGTTTACACTTATCTCGGCAAGCCCGAGGTCGGGCGCCGCGCGCGGCTGGGGCAAATCACCGTCGAAAACTTTGCCCCGTTTGACTCCGACAAAGCCGTGAAGGTATGCGAAACCCTACGTGAGTGGGCGGCGACGGCGCGGGCAATGACGGAGGAGTGAGGGAGGTCCTGCCAACGGAGGAAAAGTCTCAACAACCTTTTGCGTTGTCCCTTCGCGCCTCCTCATCGCAGCCGGAGCCGCAGGCTTGATGCCCGCGAACGATTGCACCGTTAAGGTTGTGGCTCCTGGGGGAGGGCAAAACGCACAAGTTGGGTGACCAACTCGTCGGACGATGTAGGGGTCAATGAACGATATGGTCTATGGTCTATGCCCCATTGACCATGAACCATTGACCATCAACCGTTGCGTCAATCCACTGCTTTCCTCCTTATCTTCCTCTGCGGCGGCTGGTTGGGCGGGTTCGTGTATTACACTGCCTTCGGTTACGTGCCGCGTGCGCATCGGCTCGCGTGGCGGGCGGAGTGGATTGACGCGGATGCGTCGGCGTCGCAGGTTTACGCGCGCAAGACGTTTTACCTCTCGCGCCCGGTGCGTCATGCCTGGCTGCAGGTGATGGCGCCGGATACGTTTTCGCTCTACGTCAACGGGCGTCTCGTGGCGACGGAAAGCAATACGTCGTATTATGCGGCGGGTATCTTCGACCTCACGCCGTTGCTCACGGCGGGGAAAAACGTCATCGCTCTGCGCGCGGCACGCGCCACTTACCCCGGCGAGCCGAAGGTGATCGCAGAGGGCGCCTGGGAGGACTGGTCGGGGCATCGCGGCGAGATACGGACGGATGGCAGTTGGCGCGTCGCCTCCTGCGAAGAACGACAGCGCAGCCTCGCGTGGTGGTATGATAAGCCATTCGACGAAAGCGGCTGGCAACGCGCCCGCGCGCGGGGACGCCCCACGCCCGCTGAACAAGGGAAAGTGCGCGCTCTGCCCGCGTTGTTCCAGCGTCCCCTGTCCGCGCGCTGGATTTGGGCGCGGGACAGCGATACCGCCGCGTTGAGTTTTCACCACAACTTCAGCCTTCCCGCTCGTCCGC
Organism: Abditibacteriales bacterium; assembly: GCA_025055355.1. GTDB lineage: Bacteria > Armatimonadota > Abditibacteriia > Abditibacteriales > JANWYM01 > JANWYM01. Next base: position 5,161 of record JANWYM010000109.1, on the reverse strand, counting down.
GAGAGGTCTGGTTGGGCGTCGCCACAGGTCAGGCGTTCACACTGCTGGTCAACGGGGTCATTGCCGCCAGGGGCGACGCGCTTGCCACCCCCGCGCCCGAAAGTTTCGGCATGACCTTCTACGACGTAACGCCGCTCGTCCGCAAGGGCAGCAACGCGGTGCAAGTTACCACGCGCGGTGAGGCGTGGCAGCGCGGGCTGCTCGTCGAAGGCGTCGCCCTCCTCCCGTCAGGCGAACTCAAATGTTTCTACTCTGACGAGCGATGGGAAGTTGCCGAAATTCCACCTCTGCGACGGCGTCGCGGGCTACTTCAGCCCGTTACGATATTAGCCGCGATGCCCGCTTACGCCCGTGATGTTCTGCAACGCAACGTGGGCAGCGCTCGTCTGCCCGGCGTGTCGCTGTGGAAACTGCGCGCTCCCGCGATGGCTTTCATGCTGTTCGGCGGGCTGCTGCTGCTGTCGCTCTCGTGGGGATGGAGCAAAATCGTGACGCGCCATCGCCCGCGCGACGCCCAGCCGTTACTATCGTTTGATGCCCTATGTCACGGCACCGTCCTGCTCCTTCTCGCTTTCGTCTTTTTACTTCGCTACGACGTGCGCCTGGACCCGACTTTCCCGTTTCAATGGCGGTTCATCGGCATCGCATTCGGAGCGCTCATTGCTGCCAAGCTCCTCACCAACCTGCCAACGTTCCAACGTGCCAACCTGCCAACGTCCCAACCTCCCAACCTGCCAACATTCAACCCCTACCTGCGCTGGTCTCTTCTCATTCTTCTCATCCTCATTGGCTTCGCCTTGCGTCTGCGCGACGTGCGCCGCAACGCGCTGGTACCAGACGAAATCACGCAAGCCCTGCAGTCGTTGGGCGTATTGGAGCGGGGCTATCCCAGCCTGGCGATGTCCGACGCCCTCGGCGAGCGCCCTGTGTTAGCGAGCACGTTGGTGGCTTACCTACAAGCCGCGTCGTTTGCGCTGTTGGGCAGGGATGAGTTAGCGGCGCGCCTACCGTCGGTGCTGTTCGGTACGCTGATGATTCTGCTCATTTATCGCGTCGGGCGAGAGATGTTCGACGAACGGGTGGGACTGTTCGCTGCGTTTCTTTACACCTTCTCGCCGTGGGCGATCGTGTTCGCGCAACTGGCGCGGTATCCGCAACAACTCCAGTTGCTGACCCTGCTGGCGGTGTGGAATTTGTTCCGCGCCCTGCAAGGGGAGCGCGTGTCGGCGCGGGCGGCGGCTCTCTTCGCGCTGAGCGTTCTCGCCTGCTACTTCACGTGGGAAGCGTCCGTGCTGATGCTCCTTCCGCTGTTCTGCGCCGCGCTCTACCTGCGCGGAAGGCGATGGGAATGGCTCAAGGAACCAGCGACGTGGGCGAGCGTGAGCGTCGTTGTGCTGGTGATACTCATCTATCGCCTGCGGCGCATGATGATCAACCCGTTCATTTACGTCATCGGCACTAACGTCGGGCAGGTGTCGCTGGGGTTGACCGTCCCGCAGCCCGGATTCGACCTGTTTGCTTACGTGGAAAACTTCCTGTTACTGGAAGGTCAACTCGTGCTGTCGGCAGTCGCGCTGGGCGGCTGGCTGCTCACGTGGCGACAGCGGAACATTACGTTCCTGTTCATTGTGCTGGTGGGACAACTGCTTGTCAAAACCCTGCTGCTGCCGCTGGCGGCGGTGCGCTACGCTTATGAAGTCCTGCCGTTCCTTCTGCTGTTAGCAAGCGGGGCGCTGTTTGGCGTCAAAGATACCTACTTCAATATCGCGCCGCTGGAGCGGCACGGCGTCCATTCTCTTCTGCTGAGGAGCGCGAGAACGCTCATGGGCATCAGTGCGTTGACGGTGGTGGCGTTGACCAGCATGGCGTTCCCGCTGAAACTCTACCACCTACCCGGTGCCCATCCCGCGTCGCAAGTGCGCTTGGGCGTTTACCGCGACCCCAACTATCAGCAGGCGAGCGCGTTTCTGCGGCGCCACGCGCAGCCGCAGGATGTTATCGTGGCAACGCACCCGCAAGCCGCGCAGTTCTACTACGGCAGGTGCGACTATTTCCCGGAGACCTCATTGCAACTCTCTCTGCTCTACTCACCTCAACTGCAGCGCCCCGTCCATCGCATCGTGGGTTGCCCCGTGATTTACACACTGGACGATTTGAAAGCAGTTTTCGCACGCAACTCACACGTCTGGTTTCTCGTCAAGGAGGACAGGTTCGAGGCGCTGTGCGATGAGACGTTTGTCAATTACTTCTTGCGCGTGACGCGATGCGTCTACGAACATCGCGGGGCAAAAGTTTACTTGTGGGAGCGATGAAATATGAAGCGACCAACGACGTTGTTCATCCTGATTGGGCTGGTCGGAGCGACGTCGCTCTGGGCAGCGAACGGACGCAGCGCATCAACGCGCGGTCCGCAGGGCTACGGCATCTTCCAACACATGCACTACACGCATCAGCAGAAGCAGCCGACGGTGAACATTGACCACCCACTGCTGGCGGGGGTCGAGGTCGGTTTCAAGTGGGCGACGTTGGAACCACAGGAGGGGCAATACAACTGGCAACCGATTGAGCGCATCCTCAAGCCGTGGAGCGCGGCAGGCAAGAAGGTCATCCTCATGCTCAAGACCGTGCAGAAGCGAGGCGAAGACCCCGACGCGCAGAGCGCCACGCCGCGGTGGGTCTTCAACGCGGGTGCGAAGCGCATCGTGGACGAGGGGACGAACTACCCGATTTACTGGGACAACATCTATCTCGCCAAGTTGGGCAACTTCCTCCGCGCCTTGGCGCAAAGGTACGACGGTCATCCCGACATCGAGTTTATCGAGGCAGGCTTGGGCGCGTTCGGGACGACGAAGTTAGTCGGACCCAAGCGACTGCTGGACGCTTACGCCGCGCACGGCTACACACCGCAAGTGTGGACGGAGACAGTGATCAAAATTCTGGACTTGCACCGCGCCGCTTTCTCGCGCACCCCGATTGCCGTCGCGTTGAGTCCGTTTCAGCGCGAGGGCGACGGCAGCAACGCCTGGGTCGAGAAAATCGCCCGTTACGCGGCGTCGAAGGGCATCATCGTCTACCATCATGGCTTGATGGCAAACGAGCGGTTCGTCAACAAGCCGTATGCCAAACTGTTCCATGAGTTGAGCCGACATACGAAGACCGCCTTGGGCTTAGATGGTCCGTCCGTCCCCAAAAACAAGCCCAAACGCCGCAACTTCGGTGCGATTGGCGACATCGTGCGCTATGCCGTCGGCGGCACGCCTGAGGTTCCCCGCACCCACATCAGTTACATGACCTTCTACGTGGACGACGTGACCGCCTCCAACCCCAACAGCCCCCGAGCGCGTCCCGATTACGTGGACGCCTTCAAGTGGCTGCACGGTCAGTTGCGGCGCGATTGAAATTTGACACCTTGCCTCCATTCGGCTATAATTCCCAAAAGTTACGCAGTTGCTGATATTCTCTTCCTCCCTTGAAAATGCCTGCCATCGCGAGCGCAGCGAAGCCATCCCCTACGGAGGAGACGGCTGCAGCGGTGGGGATGATCCCTGTGCTCGCCATGACATTTTCAAGTGGTGTGGTGTCTCAGTCGAGGCATGAGCAACTCCTCCGCAAATCGTCCTCGTCGTCGGTCGTTTGTGAGGTTCGAGAACGAGGACGACGACGAGGACGATTTGCGGAGGAGGGAAGAAATGGCGGCAACCGCGTCACTCGTGATCCCATCGAACACAAACTTCACGGAGGGTTAGAAAATGGCAAGTGTCAACATCACCTTCATCGGTCATGCATCGTTTCTATTCGAGGCAGACGGGGAGAAGATTTTCTTCGACCCCTGGCTCGCCCCGGAGAACCCGGTGGCGAAGATGACGCTGGACGACATCAAGGAGGCAACGACGGTGTGCGTCACACATGGGCACATTGACCACCTCGGTCAAGCGATTGGCATCGTCAAGAAGACGAACGCCTGCCTGATTTGCAGCCCCGAGGTGGGGATGTATTGCGACCTGCACGGCATCCCTTACGACACGGAGCCGACGATGTATGCGCTCAACGTCGGCGGTTCGGCGAAGTGGGGGAAGGCGACTTACACGGCGGTGCCTGCCGTCCACTCGACGAATATCATGGGGGACGAGTATCGCGCCAAGAAAACTATGATGCCTGACGGACAAACGATGGGCTTCGTCATCACGTTCGACAACGGCATTGTCCTCTATGATTCGGGCGACACGGGCGTGACGATGGACATGCAAATCATCGAGCGGCTTTACAAGCCGGAGTTGTGCATCATGCCAGCGGGCGGGCAATACAACATGGGCATCCGCGAGTTCGCACTCGCGTGCGAGTTCCTCAAACCCAAGGTCGTCATCCCCTGTCACTACGACACCTTCCCACGTCAGCGACAGGACATTGAGAAGCTCAAAGAAGCCGTCGCCGCCGCCTCGCCGGGCACGCAGGTCGTGAAGATGCTGCCGGGGGAGACGTGGACGTATGAAAGGTAGCGCATGAAAGTTGTTCTGCCGGCGGAGAGCGACTATCCGGCGGAGGCGTTTCGTCCCGACCTGCCGCCCGAGTGGCGGGTTGGATGTGCGCGAGCGTATTTCAAGACCAACGCGGTAGCACGCGGCATTTTTCGGCGGCGCCTCGAGGTCGCATTGACGTTGATGCCGCCGCACTGCGGGCGCGTCTTGGACGCAGGGACGGGCGTGGGGTTTCTGCTGCCCGCCCTTGCCGAGAGGGCAGAAGAAGTGGAAGGCGTGGACCTCGCTCCCGTGCTGCGCTTCGCCCAGGCGATGCTCGACAGACGCGGCGTCCGCAACGTGCATCTGACGCACGCCGACCTGCTGCATCTGCCCTTCCGCCCTGGTGCGTTTGAGGTGATTGTCTGTCTGAGCGTCATCGAGCACATTCCCGACCCGACGGCGGCGTTCGCTGAGATGGAGCGCGTGCTGCGCGATGACGGCGCGCTCATCGTGGGCTATCCGCTGGAGCATGCCGTGTATCATTTCTTCAAATCGCTCTGCCGCGCCCACAACCGCCTGCGCCGCAGACGCCGGCACCGCCCCGCTCCCGTCGGCGAGTGGTTTCACCCGCACGTCTCCGACTACCGCCGCATCGAGGGGAGTTGGGCGCCTGCCTTTCGTGTAGACGCGCGGTGCAACGTCGG
>JANWYM010000108.1:8233-10168 GCA_025055355.1 Abditibacteriales bacterium | reverse complement strand
AGGGCGCGGCAGCGGGGCGCGCCCCGACGATTACTTGACTTATGTGAAGGGAGCAGACATCGTTTCGTTCGACGTTTATCCCGTCGTGGGCATCAACAAACCCGACGGGGAAAACTACCTCTGGTACGTGGCGAAGGGCGTGGACCGCCTTATCAAGTGGAGCGAAGGAAAGAAAATCATCTGGAACTGCATCGAGTGCACGCACATCTCCAACGAGCAGAAAAAAGCCACGCCGCATCAGGTGCGCGCTGAGGTGTGGATGTCGCTCATTCATGGCTCGACGGGACTCATCTACTTCGTCCACCAGTTCAAGCCGCGCTTCATCGAAGCCGCGCTCCTCGAGGACCCGGAGATGCTCGCCGCCGTGACCGCTATCAATCGGCAGATTCACGCGCTCGCACCTGTCCTCAACAGTCCGACCGTGAAAGACGGCGCGACGGTGACATCTTCCAACCCGCAAGTCCCGATTGACGTGATGGTGAAACGGCACCACGGGGCGACCTACGTTTTCGCCGTCGGGATGCGCAACGCGCCCGCGAAGGGCACGTTTGAAGTGCGCGGACTACCCGCCACTGCGACGGCGGAGGTCCTCGGTGAGAACCGCCGCATCGTCGTCAAGGGCGGGAGGTTTGAGGATGAGTTCAAGCCGTATGATGTGCATCTTTACAGGATGCGATGACTCATGTTGCACACGCAAAAAAACCTCTGGCTTCTGACCGTTTTGCTCGCGGGGGGAGTTCCGCTGTGGTTAGCGTCATGTCGCACGCCGCCCGCTTCTTCTGACAAACCTTTCATCGCGCCAAAGCAAGTGGGGGCTTCCGCCTACGCGGGCAGCGCGCGTTGCCGCGAGTGTCACGAGGAAGTTTACAACCTCTGGAAGAACTCGCACCACGCCTTGGCGGAGCGCGCGTTGGACCCTGCGATAGACCGCGTCGCCTTTGACCCACCGCGCACGTTTCGGCACGGGTCGCAAACGTCACAAGCGCGCGTTGCCGAGGGAGGTTTTGAAATCGTGACGTTAGGCGGTGAGGGAAAGGTCAAACCGTATCGCGTGGAGCGGGTGTTTGGTGTGGCGCCGCTGCGTCAGTTTTTGGTCAAGGCGGCGGGCGGGCGGTATCAGGTGACGGAGGTTGCCTTCGACCCGGCGCGCAAGGAGTGGTTCAACGTTTACGGCAACGAGGACCGCCAGCCGGGCGAGTGGGGGCACTGGTCAGGGCGCGGGATGACGTGGAACTCCATGTGTGCCGCCTGTCATAACACCGCCGTGCAGAAGAACTACGATGAGAACACCGACACCTACCGCACGACGCGCGCTGAGATGGGCGTTGGCTGCGAGGCGTGCCACGGTCCGATGGCGGCGCACGTGAAGTGGCAGAAGGCACATCAACGAGCCTCAACCTCCCCTGACCCCTCCTTGTTAAGGAGGGGAAAAAACCAACAAACTCCCCTCCTTGTCAAGAAGGGGTTGTGGGAGGTGCCTCCTCCCCTCCTTGCCAAGGGTGGGTCGGGGGAGGTATCTCCTCCCCTCCTTAGCAAGGAGGGGTCGGGGGAGGTGTCTTCTCCCCTCCTTGCTAAGGAGGGGTCGGGGGAGGTCCGTCCCAGAGACCCCACCATTCGGCGCCTGACGAAAAAGCAGATTCCCCAGATGTGCGGCGCCTGCCACTCGCGGCGGGGGGAGTTGACAGGTGCGTTCCGACCGGGCGACCTTTACCTCGACCATTACACGCCAGTCATTCCCGACGAGACGGATGTTTATTATCCCGATGGGCAGGTGCGCGATGAAAACTTTGAATACATTTCATTTCTGGGCAGCCGCATGTATGCGGCGGGGGTGCTGTGCAAGGACTGTCACGACGTTCACTCCGGCAAGACGCGGGCGCGGGGCAACGACCTGTGCCTGCGATGTCACCGGAAGAAGATTGACCCTGTCGCGCA
>JANWYM010000108.1:0-8223 GCA_025055355.1 Abditibacteriales bacterium | reverse complement strand
ACGGGCGTCATCCTCTCGGCAAAGGGGGGAGTTTGTGCGTGGACTGCCACATGCCCGTCACGGTTTACATGGCGCGTCACCCGCGCCGTGATCACGGCTTCACGATTCCCGACCCACTTCTCACGAAAGAGCGCGGCGTGCCGAACGCCTGCAACCGCTGTCACACTAACCGCTCGGTGGACTGGGCGATTCGGTGGGCGCAGCGATGGTATCCCGGGCTGACAAAGCGTCACTCCGCCAAACGCGCGCGGTGGATTGCCGCCGCCCGCGTTGGGGATGAATCAGCGATTGCACCTCTGACCCAAATGGCGCGGCAGGAAAAAATCGCTCTGTGGCGGGCGGTGGCGGTAGGTTTATTAGAGCGGTGGGCGGGAGACGAAAAGGTATTGCCTGTTCTGCTGGAAAGCGCAAGCGACCCCGACGCGCTGGTGCGCGGCACTGCCGCGCGCGCACTGGAACCGCTGGCGGGGAGGGAACATCCCGAAGTCAACGACGCACTGCGGCGGTTGCTCCAAGACCCTGTGCGGTCGGTGCGGGTGGCGGCGGCGTGGGCGCTGCGGGCGGAACTGGAACTGAACTCCGTGGCGGGGAAAGACCTCATACGCTACCTCAAACACAATGCCGACCAGCCGACGGGCGCGCTGCAACTCGGCACGTTCTACATGGACAGGGGACAGACGGAAACCGCGCTGACTTACTTCCGCCGCGCGGTGTCGTGGGACCAAAACTCCGCTGCCTTGCGTTCGCCGCTTGCTATTGCTCTGAGCGCGTTGGGCAAAACGGCGGAGGCGGTGAAGGAACTGAAAACCGCCTGCCGTCTCGCGCCGCACGACGCGGGTTTGCACTACAACCTCGGTCTGGCGCTGGCGGAAACCAACGACCTGCGGGCAGCCGCCGCCGCACTGGAGAGAGCCGTGCAACTCGACCCCACCTTTGCGCGGGCGTGGTATAACCTCGGCTTGGCGCGCGACGCCCTCGGTCAACCAGACGCCGCCCTTGCCGCCCTCACGCGGGCGGAGGCGTTGGACGCCCGCTCGCCCGATATTCCCTACGCCCGCGCCACGATTTTGCAGCGACTGGGGCGCGTGGCGGAGGCGCGTGCCGCCGTGCATCGCACGTTAGCGTTGAACCCGACTCATGCGGCGGCGGCGCACCTGCTGCGGGTGCTGGAAAATCGGTAATCTAACGGGAGTTACGCAAGTGCCCTCATGATCTTTCTCCTCCCTCAAGGGGAGAAGAGTTCTCCTCGGCGTTGCCGCGACGAAAAAAGCCTGTCATTGCAAGCGCGGCGAAGCAATCCCCTCCGCTGCAGCCATCTCTTCCGCAGGGGATTACTTCACTCCGCTCGCAATGACAGGCAAGAGGGGATGGCTGTGCTCCGCTCACCATGACGTTCCCCTGCAGCGGAAAAGTTCAGAAGGGATGTAGAAACGCCCCTACCCTTGCCGTTGGGGATGGGAGTCCAAAAACACCGCTCCCCTTCCCCTTGGGGGAGAGGTCTAAAAACATCCCTTCCCTTGTCGTTGGGGATAGGAATCTAAAAACACTGCTCCCCTCCCCTTGGGGGAGGGGTTGGGGGAGGGGAAAGATCATGACAGCAACCGCGTAACCTCATCTCTAAGTCAGTCCCCATAAATGCCGTCAACTAAATAGGACAAGGACACAAGAGTAACTGAAGAGAACTCGAAGTAATTTCCCCTTAGTTCCCTCACTTCTTATCCGCTGGCAGAAGACCTCGGTTGATGCTCACCCTGCAGATACCTCTACACTGCGGGGTGCGAGTCGTCCAGCCCAAGCACGCGCCCCTGCAGATCAACGAAGTCTAATGCGAACTACACGAGAAGATACAGCGCCCCAATCCTGCTAACCAGCACTGAGTATCGTCACATCGCGCAGGAAGATGAAAGGCAACCCTTGAGCGACCATGAGATCGCGAGGCGGTTGCGGCGGGCGGGGTTTGACGTGGCACGGCGCACGGTGACGAAGTATCGGCGGATGTTGAAGATTCCTGCCAGGCTGCACCGGCGCGGGGAAAAAAACTCTTCCTCCCTTCTCATCCAAACTACCGCCTCGCGTTACTAATGGACAGAACACCATAGTGTAGCGCAGGCTTCCAGCCTGCCTACAATGCCGACCGGATGTCGGCACGACGCGGCTATCGCATAGGTTCTAAATGGACGGAACGCCGCGTAGAAGGAGGCAACCACGATGACAGCTCTCACAGATACCAGCGAGCGGGACAGGAGCGAACTCTACGAACACCTGCGGACGCACGGGTGGGTTCCTGCTGACACCTCGCCGGCTCTACGCCGCGCGGTTTACCTGATGGCGTGGCGTGCGCTCTCCCCCGCCGTGAAGGCGGCGTTGTCGCAAACGCGGACAGCGTTTCACATCGAGCAGCACGAACGCATAGAGCGCGCGGCGCTGTTGAGTCTTCCTCCTTATCAACGTCATGAGACCCGTTGAGCGGAGGAACAGGGGCGTTCGCATTTGAGGGGGTGATGTCAGAAAAGACTTCGATAGAGACGCGCCTCTTCTGGTCGCAAAGCGGCAGAAGCAGGTGGCTTGACACAAGTGTTCAATCGTTCCCGCAGTCCTGCATGGGTCAACCGGATGATGGAACAGGAGCGTAGCGCCTTATACGCGTCGTGCCTCCACAACGCCCATGAGGGGTCAAACATCCGTGAGGGCGTAACGAGCAAGCGTTCAATCATCCGGTGGACCTATACAGGGAACAGGAGGTCTATCATGAAAGCACGCGTTCGTCTTACCTCAGCCTTATCACCCTGTAAAGTGGTGATGTTCCTGACAGGTGCCGTCTGCCTACTGAGCCAATCACCATCTGCCCATGCGACGCACATTCCTTTAAACCTCGACCGCAATTTCCTGCGCGGTGACTTTCGTCTCCCTCAGGAGGGTTACCTGAAGTTCCGGCACGTCAGCGAGCGCCTTTCCCCCAACGGGGAAGAACGCACGGGTTGGACGGATATCCGGCATCCCGTCAACGACGGAACGACGAATACCCGCCTCGGCTACGACCGCAGCAATTTCTTCGTCGAGGTGCACAGTAAGATTGTCACCGTTGATGATCAATGGGGCATTGGCCGGGTGACAGCCCAGCCCAACATGGCCCGCGATTTCAACTACGCCAACCAAATCTGGGCGCAGGCAGGCATCTCGGTTCTGAGCACCGGCACGCAGAACGTGGATTTCAGCAGGGGCAATCTCGCAGGCAATCCCGTGATTCGAGAGCCTATTGATGAAGCCAAGCAACGCACGATTCAGCAAAGAAATCGCGTGGCACCACCCGTCGTCAACAACTGGTATGCCTCCTCTGGTGGAGCTGATGTGCTCGGCATGGCACGCTTTCCCGCCGCCGGCGACTCAGGGACTATGGTCTTCAATAATGCCGCCAATGACACCTTTGCCCACGAGTTAGGACATTTCCTGCTGGATACCTACCAATTTAACAACCCCAACAACGTCTTTCACTCCCCGGAGCGAAACGATTTGATGGCGCCCGCAACGAATTTGCCCGACAACTCCATCAAAGATGTCACTCGGAGCCTCCCTCCAGAGTCATCGGGCGACCTGCCCGCCGACCATACGCCGAATAACCCACGCATTGGCGCGCCGCGCCAGCCCGGACGGAACAACGGTCCCAACTTAGGCATCGTGGACCACTTTGAAGCGCGCGTTAGACTCCGAGGTGCGGGGGAGGCCATCAGTCAGATCAGGGCTGTGCATGAATCGCCGTTTGTCCAACGCGATACCGTCATACCTGGCGGACCCAATGACCCCGACCTCTCCGGTTTTACTTACGGCAATCTTGCCGACTTCGACTGGGTGGAGGACAACTTCTTCCTCTCAGATGCAGACGGAAAAGCGGACAATCACCCAGGCTTCGACCCACTGGTGTGGGAAATTCCCATCGCGGACCTGGCTGCCCCTGACCACTCGCGGCACGACCACCGGGGCTTATTCGCAGGTGATGAACCCGAATTGACTCTTGGTCGTTTTCGGGGTGATTTCTTCCGCACGGTAGATGTCATCTCGCAGATTTTGCGTTATGCAGACATGGATGCCCGGGACGGCAACTGGAACGCTCGCGAGGCAGCCCTGGATTATTCTCTTCAGTTCTCAGCCGATGGGATAAATTGGGTTGATCCACTCGGCAATCAGCCGATTGACGTGTTTGTGCCCGGATGGACGCGCCTCGCTGATGCCGACAACTGGGTCGCGCGATGGGTTTCGCCAGTAGATGCTCGTTTCGTTCGTATCGCCGCCATGCTAACTGATGGTCATGACGGCAACACCCAAATTGATGCCATCATCGCCTCTCCCGTGATCGCGCAACCCATTCCTGAGCCGTCCACCCTAATGCTGCTCGGATGCGGCATCCTGTATCTATCCCTCTTCGGCTGGCGACGGAGGAGAAGACTCCCATGGGCGAAATTGCTGGCAAACTAATAGCCGATCTGACGACAACCGAGCGCATGGCGCTGCGGCAAATCGCGGCAGAGATGCGCAGCGCGCTGACCCTCGTGCGCGGCGCCGCCTACCTGTTGACCCAGGCTAAGTCGCCCAAAAAAGCGCGCCGCTTTCTTCCCACTCTGAATGAAGGCGTGGAGCGACTGCTGCGCGCCGTGTGCGCCGCAGAAGAAATTGCTCGGGCGTCCCCAGAAGGCAGTAAGAGCCTCTCCGAAAACTCTCCCCTCCTTGCCAAGGAGGGGTCGGGGGAGGTCCAGAGCCAGCCAACAACCCCCTGCGGTCCTCCTGGTCAAGGGAGAGAGCAAGGTTTTCGGAGAGGCTCTAAGCCTGGGGATATGCGTGAAGGGGGGATAGAGGTGTGAAGGGCTGCGCCGTGCGGCGCAGCATCGGAACGGCGCTGCCCTTCTCTTCCTGTTCGGAGGTGACAACATGGAACTTGTGGAAATTGCCGTTCTCGTCCTCGTTTGGTTGGTGTGCCATTCGGTCTACGACTGGTGGACAAGTCGTCATGCGGATAAGGGGGATGTCGTCGTGGTCATCCTGAACGGACAGACAACCTCCCACGACCCAGGGCATACATCGTTGGAGCTAAACCACAATGGAGAAGAACGTGATGCCGATGGCTACCCCAATATGATTGAGGTCGGCGACCTGCGCATTCGAGCCTATCCGCGCATCCGCGAGTGGCACAGCCTCGGCGCGGTGAACGTGAGGGAGGGAAGTTAGATGTCAACCACCCTTTTACCCCCACTGAAATGGAAATCCAAGTGAACGGAAAAAATAGACCGCCTCGGGTGGGCGGACGGCATCTCCTTCGTCGCGCACGGCGCGCGCATCGGCGTGCGGGTGAACGACCCCACCGTGTTGGAGCGGATTCGACGGCACTTACCGCCGGGATGGAAGCCTTCTTCCTCACCTGTCGTCCACGCCTTGTATTCGGTCGTCGTGGGTGGAGACGGGCAGAACTCCCACATTCGTCGCTACAACCTGCTCTATCGGTATGCGGCGCGGTTGGAGCGGACGATGGAACTTGAGGAAGTTTTCCAAACTTTGGAGTCTGACCTCCATTTCGTTGTGGCGGCGTGGGCGCGGTGTCACCGCCTATTTGTTCATGCAGACGTGGTCGGCTGGCGGGGGAAGGCGATTGTGATTCCCGGTCGCAGTCGCAGCGGCAAGACAACTTTAGTGGAGGCGTTGGTCAAAGCGGGGGCGACCTACTATTCGGACGAGTATGCTGTGTTCGATAAGCGTGGGCGCGTGCATCCCTACCCTAAGCCTCTGTCCATTCGAGAGGAGGGCAGCGAGCGACCCAAACTCTATCCCGTTGAATCGCTGGGCGGCTGCGCGGGAACCCAGCCGCTGCCGGTGGGGTTGATTGCTGTCACGAAGTATCAGCCCGGGGTGCGGTGGCGTCCGCGCCCTCTCTCGGCGGGACAAGCGTTGCTCGCGCTACTGGATAACACTGTGCTGGCTCGCGTCAAGCCTGAACTCGCGCTTGCCATGCTGCAACCCGCTGTCGCTGACGCTGTGGCTCTCAAAGGCAAGCGCGATCAGGCAGAGGAGGTGGTCGCATCGCTGTTGAAGTGTTTGGAAGTCTGACCGTCAACGCATAGGAAACGCATAAACGAATGATGCCGCACTTTGCACTGCCCATTCGTTCATCCGTTATCCTATGCGTTGACAGAAAGCATTCAACATTAAAAAGGAGGCGATTGGATGTTACCTGAAGCACGCAAAGACAAACTGTTGGTTCAAGACGTTGGGGACGAGTTGGTCGTTTACGACCAAGAACGTCACAGGGCGCACCGCCTGAACCGCACGGCGGCTTTCGTCTGGCGGCACTGCGACAGCCAAAAGACGGCGGCAGAGGTGGCAGCACTGCTGGAAAGCGAGTTGAACGTTCCTGCGAATGAAGAACTGGTCTGGTGGACTTTGAACCGTCTGGACAAGGCGCGTCTGCTGCAGGAGCCACTGGCGCAGCCGGCGGAGGCTGCCAGCATCTCGCGGCGGCAGGTTGTGCGAAAACTCGGATTGGTGGGCGGACTCGCGTTGTTGCTGCCCGTGGTCACGTCCATCGTCGCGCCGACGCCGGCGATGGCGGCGTCTGGCAGGAGTCAATTTGCTCAACCTCCAGAAATGCCAGACCAAGGTCCAGCCATCGGCGGCGGTTTTGCTATCGGTTCGTCAAATATAGGAAGATAATAATGCTCAAACTATATGCCAAAACTCCGACAGTCGGCGCTCGCTCTGAAACCGAACTGCTTCTCTGCTGCGCCCGCACCTGTATAGATGCTGAAACCGCCGAGCGCGTCCGGACGCTGCTTCAAACCGACATAGACTGGTCGCATCTGACGGGGACAGCCCTCCAGCATGGGGTGATGCCGCTGCTTTACTGGAGCCTGAACGCCACTTGCCCGGAGGCTGTCCCCCCGGCTGTCCTGCGTCAACTGCGAGACCGCTTCTACACTAACGTGGAGAACAACCTGTCTCTGACCGGAGAGTTGGTCAATTTTCTCAACCTACTGGAGGCGCACGGAATTCCTGCCATCCCGTTCAAAGGTCCTGTGTTGGCGGCTTCGGTTTATGGTAACCTCGCGTTGAGGCAGTGCGGTGATTTGGACATTCTGGTTCATGAACGAGATGTCCAGAGAGCCAAAGAATTGCTCATGTCACAGGGATACCGACACAACGCCCACCCATGGGAGGGCTACTTTCTTCAGTCCGAACTGGTGCGCCAGGACGGTCGAGTCAGTGTAGACCTCCACTGGGGCATTGCGCCGAAGGACTATACCTGCCAGCCCAATCCTGAGTATGTTTGGGAGCGTCTTGTGCCGGTCTCTCTACTCGGGACGACCGTGCTGACCCTTTCGCCGGAAGATTCGCTTTTACTTCTGTGCGCACATGGAACCAAAGAATACTGGCAACGGTTGAACCGTATTTGCGATGTGGCGGAACTCGTCCGCCATCGTCCGCAGTTGAATTGGGGCGAGGTCCTTCAGCAGGCGCGCCGACTGCGTAGTGAACGCATGTTGTATCTAAGTCTGCACTTGGCGAATGATCTGCTGGGGGCGACCCTGCCCGCAGACGTTCTGTCAAGAGTGCAAGCCGACCCGATAGTTCTATCGCTCGCCGCCCAGGTGCACACGTGGCTTTTGCGTGAGATGGACGGCTCCCCCGACGCATCTGACCTCTCTATGTTCCCTCTGTCTGAAAAAGCCTTGTTTCGTCTCAGGGTCCGAGAGCGGTGGCGGGACAGAGTCCCCTATTTTCTTCGCCGTCTCCGCTGTCTGCTGCCGCTGCCCACGTCCCTCTCATTCCTCTACTACCTGCTCCGCCCCCTTCGACTGATGCGAGCCTACGGCGGGAGTCCGTTCAAACGTCTTCTCCGACTCCTTTGCGGAGGGTAACAGCCTCATCGCACTAACCCCGCATTGACAAACTGCCCAGCCGCAGTTAAAATCTGAGTCGAAGTTCACTGCCCGTTTGGCGGCGCGGGCGATGGAGCGATGGGACCGACCATGCCACAAAAAATCCTCATCGTCGAAGACGAGAAACTCCTCGTGGAATCGCTGACGTTCAACCTGCGCAAGGCGGGCTACGAAGTCGTGGTGGCTTACGACGGCGCGGAAGCCCTGACCAAAGCGCGGCGCGAGTATCCTGACTTGATTATCCTCGACCTCATGCTGCCGCACGTTGCTGGGATTGATGTGTGCCGTATCCTGCGGCGCGAGA
>JANWYM010000107.1 GCA_025055355.1 Abditibacteriales bacterium | reverse complement strand
CAGCCCGCGATGTCAAGCGGGGGAGGGTTGATGGGATAGGCGCCCAGTGACGCCGTCGCGGGGGGAGTCCCCGATGGGTTAAGGAGGGGGCTGCTGCGTCGACGGCGTTGTGAGCCGTCAGGTAGGGAAAAACAGATGGCGTCCCCGACCTGTTGGGGATGAGGTTGCTGCCGACCCCGAACAGGTGGGACTCCACGTCCGACGGCGTTACCTTTTGTCATGCAAGGCTTGCCACAGGCAGGCAAAGGAATTAAGATATTAAGTGCAACAGCAGAAAACATCTGAGCCAACAATGAAGGGGAGGTTTGTATATGTGGCAACGATTCACCGAACGGGCGAGAAAGGTCATCCTGCTCGGACAAGAGGAAGCCCAACGGATGGGTTCATCGCGTGTGGACACGGAGCATCTGTTGTTGGGCTTGGTGCGGGAACACGAGGGCGTCGCCGCGCAGGTGCTGGACAAACTCAACGTCAGCATCAATAAGGTGCGCCACGAGATTGAGCATGAAGTGATCCCTGCGCCGACGGAGCCGCCGTCGGCGGAGCCGAAGTTGACGCCGCGTGCCAAGCGCGTGCTGGAACTGGCTGCGGACGAGGCGCGGCGCATGAAGCATAACTATATCGGCACGGAGCACCTGCTGCTCGCGCTCCTCCGCGAGAAGGATGGGGTGGCGGCGCGCGTGTTGCGCAAGTTCGGACTGACCCTGGAAAGGGTGCGGCAGGAGGTCATGGAATATCTCGGTCCCGAAACGCCCCAGCACCCTACACGTGGACGCTCCAACACCCCTGCCCTGGACGCCTACGGGCGTGACATCACTCAACTGGCGGCGGATGGTCAACTCGACCCCGTGATCGGTAGACACGCCGAAATTGAGCGCGTCATTCAAATTCTGTGTCGGCGCACGAAGAACAACCCCGTCCTGGTCGGCGAAGCAGGCGTCGGCAAAACCGCCATCGTCGAAGGTTTAGCCAGCCGCATCGTCTTACAGGACGTCCCTGAACCCCTGCGCGACAAGCGCCTCATCGCCCTCGACCTGGCCGCCGTGGTGGCGGGAACGAAGTATCGGGGCGAATTCGAGGAGCGCATGAAGCGCATCATGCACGAGATTCGTCAGTCGCAGGGCAAGATTATCGTGTTCATTGATGAATTGCACACCATCGTCGGCGCGGGCGCCGCCGAGGGCGCGATTGACGCCAGCAACATGCTCAAGCCCGCTCTCGCGCGCGGGGAACTGCGTTGCATCGGCGCGACGACGCTGGACGAATACCGTAAATACATCGAGAAGAACAACGCGCTGGAGCGGCGGTTCATGATGGTGCTGGTCGCCGAACCCACCGTGGAGGAGACCATCGAAATCCTCAAGGGGCTGCGCCCCCGCTACGAAGAGTTCCATCGCGTCCGCATCACCGACGAGGCGCTGCGCGAAGCCGCAGAACTCTCGCACCGCTACATCACCGCGCGTATGTTGCCCGACAAGGCGATTGACGTGATTGATGAGGCAAGTTCCCGCGTCAAACTCCAAATCGCTTTGCCCCCCCGCGAGATCCGCGACCTGCGCCGCGAGGTCGAGGAGATCAAAGCCGAAAAGGAGCGAGCCATTAACAACGACGAATACGAGCGCGCTGCCGAACTGCGCGACCGCCAGACGGAGTTAGAGCGGCAGTTGGAGCGGCTGCAAGCGAAGTGGCAGGAAGGGCAGACCGACGAAATCCCCACCGTCACCGCTGACGACATCGCCCACGTCGTCTCCGAGTGGACCGGCGTGCCTGTGAAGCGGCTGACCGAGGAGGAAACCGAGCGGCTGCTGCACATGGAGGAGGAACTGCACAAGCGCGTCATCGGGCAGGACGAAGCCATCAAGGTCGTCTCCAAAGCCATTCGGCGCGGACGCGCCGGGCTCAAAGACCCCCGCCGCCCGACGGGCGTGTTCGTGTTCGTCGGTCCGTCCGGCGTCGGCAAGACCGAGTTAGCCCGCGCCCTCGCCGAGTTCCTCTTTGGCGACGAAGGCGCGCTCATCAAACTGGACATGTCCGAATACAGTGAGCGCTTCACCGTCTCCCGCCTGTTTGGTTCGCCCCCGGGCTACGTGGGCTACGATGAGGGCGGACAACTCACCGAAGCCGTGCGCCGTCGTCCCTACTCGGTGGTTCTGTTTGACGAAATCGAGAAGGCGCATCCCGAGGTGTTTAACTCCCTGCTGCAAATCATGGACGAGGGGCGGCTGACGGATGCCCAGGGACGGCTCATTGACTTCAAAAACACGGTCATCATCATGACCTCCAACCTCGGCACCGCCGATGTCGAGCCCGGCGTCGGCTTCCGCCGCACGGGCGAAATGAGCGACAACGAAGAGGCGGCGTTCAAAGCCATGAAGAGCCGCGTCGAGGAGGCTTACAAGCAAACCTTCCGCCCGGAGTTCCGCAACCGCATTGACAACGTGGTGGTGTTCCACCACCTCACGCGCGAGCACGTCCACCAGATCGTGGACATCATGATTCGCCGCGTCAATGAGGAACTGGCGCACAAGGACATGCACATCGAACTGACCGAGGCGGCCAAGGACCTGCTCTGCAAAAAGGGCTACGACCGCTCGTTCGGCGCGCGCCCGCTGCGACGCGAAATCCAGCGGCTCATCGAAGACCCCTTAGCCGAGAAGATCTTAAGCGGCGAGTTCCGCGCGGGCGACACCATCCTGGTGGACGTCAGCGACGACGGCGAGGCGATGGAGTTCCGCACCTCGGTGGGGCTCGCCCGCGAACCCGCGCTGCTCAACTAAAAAGGCTCTGGGTTTTAGGTGCGGGGCTCTGGACTCGCCCGTCCACCCCGAAAACCACAACCTAAAACCCAGAACCCCTCTCATCATGCCCAAAGCCAAGTCCGTCTGGGTCTGTCAGCACTGCGGGCACGAGGCGCCGAAGTGGTTGGGCAGGTGCCCCGAGTGCGAGGAGTTCAACAGCTTCGTCGAAGAGTTGAAAACCCCAGCGGCGACGGCTCCGGCGCGGCTGGTGACGGCGACAACGGTAGAGCCTCTCGCCGACGTGCAGCCGCGCGCGCAAGAGCGGATGGCGACGGGCATCGGCGAACTCGACCGCGTGTTGGGCGGGGGCGTCGTCCCCGGCTCGGTGGTGCTTGTCGGCGGCGACCCGGGCATCGGCAAGAGCACCTTGCTCTTGCAGGCGGGCGTGCGACTCAGTCAGGCGCAGGGCAAAGGGCTCTACGTCTCCGGTGAAGAGTCGGCGGAGCAAATCCGCTGGCGGGCAGACCGCTTGGGGCTGTCCTCCTCCTCGCTCCTGCTTGTATCCGCAACCGACCTCGCCCAGATTGAGGCGCAGATTGACCGCCACGCCCCCGCGTTCGTTATCGTGGATTCCATTCAGACCGTGAGCCACCCCGACTTGGACTCGCCGCCGGGCACCATCAGTCAGGTGCGCGAGTCAGCGGCGGCGTTGGTGAAGATCGCCAAAAGTCGGGGCATTCCCATCTTCCTCGTCGGGCACGTCAACAAAGAGGGCGCCATCGCCGGACCCAAAGCCCTGGAACACATCGTGGACACCGTGCTGACCTTGGAGGGCGACAGCCACCACGCCTTCCGCATCCTGCGGGCGGTGAAAAACCGTTTCGGCTCGACGAATGAAATCGGTGTTTTTGAGATGAAGGAACGGGGTATGGAAGAAGTTGAGAACCCATCGCGGCTGTTTTTATCTGAACGTCTGGAAGGCGCGCCCGGTTCGGCGGTGGTGGCGACGATGGAGGGGTCGCGCCCGTTGCTCGTGGAAATGCAAGCGTTGGTCGCGCCGACTTACTTCGGCACGCCGCGCCGTCTGGCGACGGGCGCGGACTACAATCGCGTCTGTATTATCCTCGCCGTGCTGGACAAGCGATTGGGAATGCACCTGGGCGACATGGACGCTTATGTGAACGTGGTGGGAGGTATGAGAATCACCGAGCCAGCCGCCGATTTGGGCGTGGCGCTGGCGGTGGCGTCCAGTCTGCGCGAACGCGCTCCATCAGCGGATACGGTCGTGTTTGGCGAGATCGGTTTAGCAGGTGAGGTGCGCGCCGTCTCGCACCCGGAGCGGCGCGTGATGGAGGCGCAGCGTTTGGGCTTTGCCCGCTGCGTCCTGCCCAGCAGCAACCTGTCGCATCTGTCGCAAAGCCCATCGCGGACGGTGAAGTTAGTGGGCGTCCGCACCGTGCGTGAAGCCTTAGACCTGCTGCTTGCGGAACGAAACGGATAGCCCGATGTCAAATTGAATCGCTGAGGAAATCTATTTTTTGAGTTAAACTTTTGCGTTTTCCCTTTGCGTCTCTCCCCCGCAACCGGAGCCGCCTTGATGCCTGGGGATGGGCCCAACCGTGAAGGTTGCGGTGACGGAGAGGGACGGCACGCAGAAGTCTCTTATGTGAGATTACCTCATTATTACTCCGACGGAACGGCAGAAAACGAGGCTGGTCGTATGAAGTTAGTCAAAGTCACATGGGCTATTCTCACCTGCTTCTTTGCTATCGTGGGCAGCATCGTCGGCTATCAGGTGGGCAGTTGGTATGTGCGTTGGGAATACGTCAGCACGACCATGACGCACCGCCCGATGGTGCAAGCGTTCGTCGTCGCCGCCATGACCTCGCTGTTCGTCCTGTGCGCGTCTTTTCTGGGGTCGTGGGTAGCGCGCCGCGTCACGGACATCACCGTGCAACTCAACCAAGTCTCTGCCGCCGACAAGTTGGCGTCAGTGCTGGGTTTGTTGCTCGGACTCGTTCTCGCCCTGCTCGTCACCTATCCCTTCACGCGCCTGACCAACAACGGCTGGATGAACGCCGGCATCATCATCACGGCGATGATTATCTTGGGCTATCTGGGGTTGAGCATCACGATTGGCATGAAGGAGGAGTTCCTCAAGGTCTTTCCCCGTTTAACGTTAGCCGAAGACGCCGCGCCGAAAGAAGAAGCCAAAATCCGTCCCAAACTGTTGGATACCAACGTCATCATTGACGGGCGCATGGCGGACATCTGCGGGACGGGGTTCGTCGAGGGACCCATTTACATTCCGTCGTTCGTCATTAGCGAATTGCAGCACATCGCCGACTCCGCCGACAGCCTGCGCCGCGCGCGCGGGCGACGCGGCTTGGATGTGTTGAACCGTATGCGCAAGGAGCAAAGCGCCCAGGTGGAAATCTTTGACAAAATCCCGCCCACGATTGAGCGGCTGGCGACGGTGGACACCAAACTGGTCCATCTGGCGAAGGAGTTGGGCGCCAGCATCATCACCAACGACTTCAACCTGAATAAAGTCGCCGAACTGCACGGCGTCCCCGTGCTGAACATTAACGAACTCGCCAACGCCCTCAAGCCGGTCGTGCTGCCCGGCGAGGAGATGAGCGTGCACATCGTCAAAGAGGGCAAAGAACCTGCGCAGGGTGTAGGCTATCTGGAAGACGGGACAATGGTGGTGGTGGAGGACGGCAAACAACGCATCGGGCAAGTGATTGACGTGGTAATTACCAGCGTCTATCAAACCGTCGCAGGGAAGATGATTTTCGCGGAAATCAAAGGCGGCGCGGGGAGCAAGGGAAACTATGACGACCTCTTCGGCGACCGTGGTGACGGCAATAGTGCCGGCGGCGGGACGCGGCGTCCGCGTCGGCGCTGAACAAAACAAGATCCTCCTGCCCCTGTTAGACAAGCCACTGCTTGTCTGGACGCTGCAAGCGTTGGACCGCTGCCCTTTTATCACTGACGTCGTGGTGGCGGTTCAGGAGGCGGAGACAAATCGCGTCGCGGACCTCCTGCGACGTTATGCGCTGCAAAAAAGCGTGACCCTCGTGGTCGGCGGCACCGAGCGTCAGGACTCCGTGCGTCACGCCCTCCAAAGCGTGACGGAGGACTGTCCGTTTGTGCTCGTCCATGACGCTGCGCGTCCCCTCGTCACGCCGGAGGTATGCGCTCGCGTCCTCCACGCCGCTCTCACCGTCGGCGCCGCCATCGCCGCCGTGCCTTGCCTCGACACCGTGAAGGCGGTGGACGCGCACGGCAGAGTCGAGCGCACCTTAGACCGCCGCACGCTTCGTCTCGTGCAAACGCCCCAAGTGTTCCGCACCGACCTGCTGCGGCAAGCCCACGCCGCCGCCCAACGCGATGCCTTCATCGCCACCGACGACGCCGCCCTCGTCGAACGGGTCGGTCACCCTGTGCAAGTCGTCATGGGTAGTTACGACAACATCAAAATCACCGAGGCGAGAGATCTCCTCGTCGCGGAGAGCATTCTCAAAGGTAGGGGTTATTAACGTATTCGGGTGTTCGCGTAGCGACCAATACGCCCGAACGCGCGAATACGGGAACACCTGAAGACGCGAATGATGCGCATCGGCATCGGCTACGACTTACACCGTCTCGCCGAGGGACGTCAACTGATCGTCGGCGGCGTGGAGATTCCGTTCGAGCGTGGACTGGTCGGACACTCCGACGCCGATGTGCTGGTGCACGCCCTCTGTGATGCGCTGTTGGGCGCGGCGGGGCAGCCCGACATTGGACGGCTTTTCCCCGACACCGACCCCACTTACCGGGATGCGAACAGTTTGAGTTTACTGAGGCAAGTCATCGTCCGCGTGCGCGCGGCCGGCTACGCCATCGTCAACGTGGACAGCGTCCTCATCGCCGAACGACCTAAATTCGCTCCATATATCCCCGCGATGTGCCGAAAACTCAGTGAGGTGTTGCAAATTCCCCTTGAAAGCATTAACATAAAAGCAAAGACCGCCGAACGATTGGGGTTCCTCGGCGCGGGTGAGGGGATCGCTGCCTACGTTGTGGCATTGTTGGAAAGGAGTGTTGAGCCTTGCAAGTCATCGTGAGAGGTCGAAACGTGCAGGTCACGCCTGCCCTGAAAGAGCACGCCGAGAAGAAAGCGCAACATCTGGAACGTTACTTCCATCGGATTGATGAAGTGCTGGTCACGCAGCGCACCGAACGCAACTGGAACATTACTGACGTCACCGTGCAGGCGGGGGGATTGTTGTTCCGCGCGGAGGAACGCTCCAACGACCCCTTCGTCGCCGTGGATATGGCGATGGAGAAACTGGAGCGTCAGATGAAAACGTTCAAAGACCGCCGCGCCACGTTGTCTCGCGAAATGAGCAACCGCACGCTGTCCGCCGCCCCCGAAACCGCAGAGGTCCCTCCAGGTGCGGAGGGCGTGACCGCCGAAGCGACGGAGGGGAGCAACTCCCGTCGCATCATTCGCCGCAAGCGCTTCCTCCTCAAGCCGATGCCGCTGGAGGAGGCGGTCATGCAGATGGAACTGTTGGGACACGATTTCTTCGTGTTCAGCAACGCCGAGACCGAGCAGGTCAACGTCCTTTACAAACGCAACGATGGCAACTACGGTCTCATCGAGCCTGAGGTGTAAAGTGCGGTTCGTTGAGTTCAAGCAGCGGGTCGTTGCGGAGTTCGGCGAGAACCTCCATCGCGCTACGCCGGACGGCTTGCTCACGTTCGCCAGCCGTCTGCAAGCGGAACTGTCCGCGCAACCTGCGCCGGACAAGCACTTCGAACTGAACGAGAGCGCGAAATCCTACGAGGAGGTGCTGCGCCAATTCTTCGCGCGCGTGCTGCAATATCCCCCTGACGAAGCCGCCACCGTCCTCTGGCTCACCGCCATCGAACTCGCCTTCGGGGGGCTGGAAACGCCCCCCGACACGACCAAAACGGAAACGACTTTCTCCGTTGTCACGCCAGCGCGCGGCAGGGAAGACCCCCCTGAAGGTGAAACGTGGATGTAACATAACAAGGGGATGCCCCGCCGACGACATCCACGACGGCATCGCAGGCTACGCACCGGTATCGGTGCGCCAACAGATCTCTCTGTGAAGGAGGAATCCGCAGCCATGCCCCATGAGGCGCACCACGCTACGCAAATTCTGACCGCCTTGCTCATCATGTTCGTCGCCGCGAAAATAGCGGCGGAACTGTTCGAGCGCTTGAACCAACCGGCGGTGGTCGGAGAAATCCTCGCGGGCATCCTCATCGGCCCGCAGGTGTTGAACTGGGTGTCCCCGAATGAACTGACCTCCGCCCTGGCGGAACTGGGCGCAGTGTTTCTGCTGTTTTCCGTCGGTTTGGAGACCGTGCCGCACGCTTTGATTCAGGCGAGCAAGGTGGCGTTGCCCGTCGCCGTCGGCGGGGTCGTGCTGCCGTTCGCGCTCGGCTACGGCGCGATGTATGCGCTGGGCTACAGTCAGCCGCAGAACCTGTTCATGGGCGCGGCGTTAGTCGCGACGAGCGTGGGCATCACCGCCCGCGTGCTCAAGCGCATGAATATGCTGCAAACCACCTCCGCGCGCCTCATCCTCTCGGCGGCGGTGATTGACGACATTCTGGGGCTGCTGGTTCTCGCCATCGTCAGCAGCATGGCGAAGGGCAGGGCTGACTGGGTGCACATTGGCACGACCGCCGCGATGGCGGTGGGGTTCACCGTGTTCATGGCGACGGTAGGGGCGCGGGTGGTCAAGCGGGCGGCGCCACGCCTGCAAACCCTGCGCATCGGTGAATCGTTCTTCATCGCCGGGATGGCGTTCTGCTTGCTGCTGGCGGTGGTGTCGGAACGCATCGGCGTAGCGGGTATCATAGGTGCGTTCCTCGCGGGAATGGCGTTCGCTGAACCCAGTCACAATACGGGCATCCACGAGCGCACCAACGCCCTGACCGAATTCCTCGTTCCCTTCTTTCTGGTCAACATCGGCTTGCAACTGCAACTCAAAACGTTGAGCGACCCGATGACGCTGGGGCTGTGTGCGCTGATAACCGTATTGGCTATCATCAGCAAAGTCCTCGGCTGTGGGGGGGTGTTGTGGCGACAGGGCGGGCGTGTGGTCGGGCAGGTCGGTGTGGGGATGGTGCCGCGCGGCGAGGTCGGGATTATCGTCGCACAGGTGGGGTTGAACGCGGGTATCCTCACACCCCAACTGTTCGCGGTGGCGGTGTTTATGGCGGTCGCCACGACGCTGATTGCGCCGCCGTTCGTTCAACGGTTCTTCCGGGGTGAGCCGACAGAACCGACGCTGGAGTTCCCAGTGGCTGTGGAACACGTGGGAAGCGGAGAGGTGTGATAGACGATCACCGAACTACGTTGACCCCGATTGGCTATCGCTGGCTGAAACTTAACAGGACCTACGCAGCAACGCCCATCGAGGGAAAGGTATTAACTCTACTTTTGAGCCTGTCCTAAAAACCTCTGGAGCCTCCAACTTGTTGGTAGCCCTCGAGCGAGACGTAAAAGTTTAGAGGTTAGTTTAGGCGGATTGCCTACCTGACACCCACGAAAATGAGAGGACTGCCGCTACAAAACAAAACCCGCCGGCGCGGGTGAGCATGACCCGCGCCGGCGGACCTCGTAACGTCAGCCCGCGATTTTAATCGGGGAAAGGGCTGGTCGTTACGCCTACTGAATGTGCCGTCGGTAACTGAGCGCGACGGCTTCGGTGCGGTTGCGGACACCTAACTTGCCGCAGATGTTGGCGATGTGTTTTTCCACAACCTTCTCCACAATGTAAAGTTTCTGGGCAATCTCACGGTTCGTGCAGCCGCGCCGCAGCAAACTCAACACCTCTCGCTCCCGTCGAGATAGTTTAACCCTGCCACCGTTACCCATCGTGACAGGGGCTTCGTAGGGCACTTTGTCCAGAAGGCTTCGCAGTTTGTTCAGCACCTCGTCGGGGTCGGCGGGTGCGTCCACGCAGCGCAGGGCGGTGCAGAAGACGTCTTTGCACCCTCGGCAGGTCGCCAGGGAACTCCAGGTCGCAATCAGCACGATCGGAAGATCCGCGCCGAAACGGAGACGTATTTTGCTACGAAAGGTCTCGCAGTCCATCCCCAACACATCGGGATTGGCGACGATGGCATCGAACTTCTCATTCCAGAGCAACTTGGTTGCTTTCTGGAGGTCAGTGGCTGTGCGCACAAGATGCCCTGCGCCCGCCAATCGCCTTTCAAGAGTGTCCGCCATTTCCCCCGATTCGATAAGAACGATCGTCTTCGCCATTGTCCACCGCGGCACGTTGGCACGTTGACACCTCTCAACGCTGCAACGTTCCACCGTTCCACCGTTCTACGGGTTCCACCTATTTGGACTGCGGCTACACGAGGTAGTAGTGATTCCTCCATCAAAATGGGGGATTTCCCGCGCCCTCGAGTCGG
>JANWYM010000106.1 GCA_025055355.1 Abditibacteriales bacterium | reverse complement strand
ATCGGAATCTGAGTGACGAGTTATCGGCAAAGGCGTGCAGATATGAGCGCAACCGCTACTGCAAAGCCCAAAGAGCACGGCGCGTGGGGTGTGGGGTTAGTGTCGCTCCTGGTGGGGTTATTGGCTGCACAGAGGGACGGCGCGGCGTCCGTCCCCTTCCCTGCTGCGCTGCTGCTTGGCGGCGTTTTTTTGGGCTTGTTGTTCCTGCGGGCTGCCCTGTTCCCGCTGGCGCGATACGGTGCGATGCTGCCCGCAGAGCGTCAGCGGGCGCAGAAACGCCTCGCCCTGTGGCTCGCGCTCAGCGCGGCGGTTTGCGGCGTGCCCTTGCTCGTTGTCTGGAAGTTGTTCTACCTGCTGCCGCTGGGGATTCTGACAGGGGGACTGATGGCGTTCGACCTGTGGCTCGTACGCAAGCGTCGAGAGCGCACGACGTTCGGCGAACTTCTGGGCGTGTTCGCTCTGACGCTTGCTGCCCCAGCCGCCCACTACGCGACGTTGGGCGCGTGGAGCGCCGAGGCGGCGCGGCTGTGGTTGCTCTGCCTCGCCTACTTCGCGGGCGTCGTACCTTACGTCAAAATGCACACGGCGCGGCGGATGGGCAAAGCGACGCGCTGGTGGGCGACTCTCACCTTGCTTTACCATCTGGGTGTTATCCTCGGCGCCTTCGTCCTCGTCTGGCATCGCGCCCTGCCACCGCTGGCGACGGTTGCGCTGATGGTCGCGCTGCCCCGCATCTTCTGGGCGCTGACCGTGCCTGGCAGCAGCCAAGACATCCGCCGTATTGGATGGATAGAAATGGTTCACGCCGTTGTCTTTGGTGTTCTGCTGATCGCTGCGTTCTAACCCTTGGGCATCGGTGCATCAGTCAACTGACCCGTCGACCGTTTTGATAGCCCACGCTATCTCCTCCCGCACTTTCTCATCGGTCTCCGTCGCCATCGCTTCCTCCAACGCCTGTCGCGCCGCTGCCGTTCCGATTTGCCCCAACGCCCACGCCGCGTGCGACCGCACCAACGGTTCTTCGTCATGCAGCGCATCAATCAGGGCGGGAACGGCGGACGGGTCTTTGGCGTTGCCCAACGCGACAGCGATGTTACGCAGCAAGCCGCGCCGTTTGGCGCGTTGGAGGGGGCTGCCTTTGAACCGCGTGCGGAATTCGTCGGGCGTCAGGCGCAGCCATGCAATGAGGTTCGGCGACTCAAAACCCTCACGCGGGAAAAACGCTGATTCATCGGTCGGCTGCGCGTGCTTGCGGTTCCACGGGCAAACGTCCTGACAGACATCGCAGCCGAAAATCCAACTGCCCATCTGCGGGCGCAGTTCGCGGGGAATGGCGCCCTTGAGTTCAATGGTCAGATACGAAATACACCGCCGCGCGTCCAGCACGTAGGGCGCGACGAACGCCTGCGTCGGGCAGGCGTCCAAACAAGCCGTGCATCGGCCGCAGTGCGCCGTCCAACTCGGTTCATCGTAGTCCAGCGCGAGGTCGAGCAGGAGGACGCCAAGAAAAAAGTATGAGCCGCGCCGCGTGTTGATGAGGTTGGTGTTCTTCCCGAACCAGCCGATGCCCGCCAGCGCGGCGATGTCGCGCTCCAGCACCGGTCCGGTGTCCACGTAAATTTTGCCCTGAACTTCTGCGCCTGCTTCCGCCTTCACGAACTCCAAAAGCGCGTTCAGTTTTTGTCGCATCACATCATGATAGTCGTCGCCCCACGCGTAGCGGGCGATGCGACCGGTTGGATGGTTAGGGGGTGCGGGGGTCGAGTGGTTGGGGGAGGAGGAGTAGTCCAGCGCGACGACGATCACTGACTTTGCCTCAGGCAGCACAGCTTGCGGGTTCACGCGCCGCTCGACGTCGCGAGTCATGTAGTGCATCTCGCCTGCCATGCCTGCGTCCACCCAGCGGCGCAAAAAATCGGCGTGCGCTGCGGGCTGCGCGGGCGCGACGCCCACGAGGTCGAAGCCCAAACGGCGGGCGTAGGTTTTGATGCGATGCGTCAGGGTGTCCACGGATGAAATTATAACATGGGGGAGACGACGTTTGCCACTCGCAGCGCGGCAGAGTAGAATAAGCCCTATCGTGAGGTGAGTCATGCGACAATTTGCCAAATCGCTTGCTCTGTTTGAAGAAGCCCGTCGCCTCATCCCCGGCGGGTCGCAGACCATCAACAAACGTCCGAACCCCGCCGTGCTGGGCCAGACGCCGATTTACGTTGAGCGAGCGAAAGGTTGCCGCGTGTGGGACGTGGACGGCAACGAGTTTATTGATTACGTGCAGGCACTTGGTCCTATCACGCTGGGTTACGGTGACCCGACGGTGGACGCCGCTGTGCGCGAGCAACTCGACAAGGGGATGCTCAGCGGGCTGCTCTATCCGCTCGAGGTGGAAGTCGCCCGCGAGGTCGTTGACGCGGTGCCGTGCGCGGAGATGGTGCGGTTTTTCAAGTCGGGCGCGGAGGCGACCTCAGCAGCGGCGCGGATTGCGCGAGCGTTGACGGGGCGGGAGAAAATCGTCCATTGGGGTTATCATGGCTGGCACGATAACTGGACGGTGGAACGCAACGACGGCGGCGTGCCGAAGGCGTTAGCGTCCTGTTTGCTCTCGTTCCGCTACAACGACCTCGACAGTTTGCGCGCCGCCTTCGACGCGCACCCGAACGACATCGCCGCTGTGATCATGGTCGCTACACAGACGACGCCGCCCGCCACAGGGTTTCTGCAAGGCGTGCGGCAGTTGTGCGACGCGCGCGGCGCGTTGCTCATCTTTGATGAAATCGTGACCGGCTTCCGCCTGGCGCGCGGCGGAGCGCAGGAGTTCTTCGGCGTCACGCCCGACCTCGCCTGCTTCGCCAAAGGCATTGCCAACGGGATGCCGCTCGCCGCCGTCGTCGGCAAACGTGAGGTCATGCAAATTATGGAGCGGCTCATCATCTCCACGACCTACGGCGGCGAAGCGCTCAGCCTCGCGGCGGCGCGTGTTTGTCTGCAACTCTACCGCAACCCCGAGGTCTTCAAGCATCTCTGGACGATGGGCGAGCGGCTGATGGCGGGCATCAACGCCGCCGCGCAAGCGCACGGCGTCCCCGCCCGCTGTGTCGGTTTCGCGCCGATGAGCCTCATCGAATTTCACGGCGACACGCCCGCTGAAACCGACCACCTCTGGAACACTTTCCTCCGCGAGACGGCGCAGCGCGGCGTTCTCTTCCGTCGCGGCGGGCTCGCCTTCATCACCTTGGCGCACGCGGCGGAGGACATTGAGCAGACGGTGGCAGTGTGTGACGAGGTGTTTGCCAACATGTGAAGCGATCAGGACATTGTAGAGGAACCACCCATCAATCCAACGGTTCACCCCATCGCATGAGAGTCGCCCTCGTCCTCATTGTCGAACTCAAAAAACGACCCATAACGAGAGGGAGGACGACGACGAGCACGAGGACGATTTTCGAGGGAGTTATCATCATGGCTCCGTCAAGCCTACAAGCCAAGATCCTCCAAACCGCCGAAGCGCTGACCGAGCGCATGAAGGGCGAAAAGCCCAGCCTGTTCAGCAAAAGTCGCTGGCTGCGGCTCATCTTGGATTTGGCGATGGAGGATCACGAGTTCAAGGTGGACATGTTTCACTTCGTGGATGCGCTGCCGATGCTGACGACGAACGAGCAGGTGTCACAGCACGTCCGCGATTATCGCCTGCATGAGAAGCGCGCGCTGCCGCTGTGGGCGAGCGCGGTGTTCAAAATGGCGTCGAACCCGTTGACTGCCGCCCCTGCTGTCGCCACGATTCGGACGATTGTTACCGAGATCGCCAAGACGTTCATCGTCGGACGCGATACGGCGGAAGCCCTGGCGACGCTGCGGCGGCTGCACGAAGAGGGATTCGCCTTCACCACCGACCTGCTGGGCGAAAGCACCGTCAGCGCGGCGGAGGCGAGGCAGTATCAGGCGCGTTACCTTGACCTCATCCGCTGTCTCGCGCAGGAGGTTCCCCGCTGGCAAGCCGATGCAGTCATTGACAACAATCATCTCGGCCCGATTCCCCGCGCCAACATCTCGTTGAAGTTGTCGGCACTGGAGGCCCACCTTGACTCCGTGGATACGGAGGGAAGCGTCGCTCGTTTGAAGGAGCGCGTGCTGCCGATTTTCCTGCTTGCCCAGCAAAATAACGTCTTCGTCAATCTGGATGTGGAGACGTGGGAACTGCACGGCATCACCTACGACCTTTTTGAGGAAATCGTCACGCATCCTGACCTCCGAAGTTATCCGCACGTCGGGATTGTCGTGCAAGCCTACCTCAAAACCGCGCATGAGGACATGCAGCGCTTGCTCGACTTAGTGCGGAAGCGCGGCACGCCCATCACGGTGCGGTTGGTCAAAGGCGCATACTGGGATTACGAAGTCGTTCACGCCCGGCAGCATGGGTATCCCTGCCCCGTGTTCACGCGCAAGGCGGACACCGATGCTAACTACGAGCGGCTGACCGTGATGCTGCTGCAACACTTTGAAGAACTTTCCCCCGCCTTTGCCAGCCACAACCTGCGCTCCCTCGTTCATGCTCTCGTTCAAGCGGAGGAGAGGAACGTGCCTCCACTCGCTTACGAGGTTCAAATGCTCTACGGCATGGCGGAGCCAGAGCGCAAGGCGGTGCGGTCTATGGGGCGACGGGTGCGGGTCTATGCGCCCATCGGCGAACTGTTGCTCGGCATGGCTTACCTTGTGCGGCGGCTGCTGGAGAACACGGCGAACACCAGCTTTCTCCGTTCCAGATACCATGAGGGAACGGACATAGCCAGTTTGATGGCAACGCCGCAGTCCTCAATTTCCTTCAACGGATGAAAGGTCTCAGCGGATAACGAGCAAGAGTCATAGCAAGGTCTGTGGGGATTGCAAACCCCTGAGATACACTGAGTAGGGGCGGTGCGTCCCTGCCAGCCCAGTTTCCTTTTCATCCGTTGACAGAATCAATGGTTATGAAGTGTGACGTTCTGAACACACCTTTTACGAACTGCCCCCACGCAGACTTTGTGGACAAGGCGGTGCGGGCGGCTTTTGCCGAGTCGCTTGAGAAGCTGAAAGGTTCGCTGCCTCTGAAAGTTCCCGTCGTGGTGTCGGGGCAGAAGCGTTTTGAGGGCAGGACGCGCCCGCGCTACTGCCCCAGTCAGAAGGACTGGCAGGTCGCTGCCGTCACGCTGGCGACGCAGGAGGACGTTGACCGCGCCCTCGCGGCAGCGGCGCGGGCGTGGGGGGAATGGCGCGACCTGCCGGTGGAGGAGCGCGCCTTGCTGCTGGACAAACTCGCTGACCGCATACAAGCGGACCGCTTCGACCTCGCTGCCCTGCAAACGCTGGAAGTCGGGAAGCCGTGGCGCGAAGCCGACGCCGACGTCACCGAAGCCATTGACTTCTGTCGCTACTACGCACGGCGGGCGCTGGTAGAACTCGCGCCGCGTCCGCAGGGGAACGTCTGGGGCGAACGGAACACGCTGTGGTATGAAGGGCGCGGCGTCGCCGCCATCATCGCGCCGTGGAACTTTCCGCTGGCGATTTTGACAGGCATGGCGACCGCCGCCTTGGTGGCGGGCAACGCTGTGCTCATTAAGCCCGCTGGACAGTCAAGTGCCATTGGCTACGGACTTTACGAGCGTATGATTGAGGTCGGATTTCCCCCTGATGTCGTTCACTTTATCCCCGGCCCTGGCAGCGAAATCGGCGATTACATCGTGGAGCATCCCCTGATTGCGATGATTGCCTTCACGGGCAGCAAGGAGGTCGGGCTGTCGCTCATCCGCAAAGCGGGCAACACCAAGCCCGGTCAGGCACAGGTGAAAAAGGTCGTATGCGAGATGGGCGGGAAGAACGCCATCATCATTGATGACGACGCGGACCTGGACGAAGCGGTGGCGGGCGTGATGAAAAGCGCGTTCGGCTACGCGGGTCAGAAATGTTCGGCGTGTTCGCGGGTCATCACCGTCGGGCAGGTGCACGAGCCGTTCGTCAAGCGGCTGATTGAAGCGTGTCGCAGCCTCCACATCGCGCCCGCGCACGACCCCGCCTGCCAACTCGGACCCGTCATTGATGAGGGGGCTTACCAGCGGCTCAACGGCGTCATCGCCAACCCCGGCGACGGCGCGACGCCGCTCTACATCGGCACGCCCCCGTCGGACGATGGTTTCTTCGTCGCGCCCGCCCTGTTCGCCGTGCAGGACCCGCGCCACCGGCTGATGCAGGAGGAACTCTTTGGTCCGATTCTCGCCATTTACCAAGCGAAGAACTTCGACGAGGCGTTGGAGGTCGCCGTCTCCACGGAGTTCGCCCTGACCGGCGGTGTGTTCTCGCGCAGTCCGAGCCATCTGGAAGCGGCAAAGAAGCGTTTCCGTGTGGGCAACCTCTACCTCAATCGCGGCTGCACCGGCGCGATGGTGGACCGTCAACCGTTCGGCGGCTTCGGCATGAGCGGCATCGGGACGAAAGCAGGCGGACCGTTCTACCTGCTGAGCTTCGCTGATCCCCGCTGCGTCACGGAGAACACCATGCGGCACGGCTTCACTCCCGACATTCCGCCAGAGGCGTAAATCTGCCAACGGATGACCATGGGCTACGGGGAATGTCCCCTGGACACCAGACCAGGGGTCAGGGGCAGGCGTTGTCTGGAAGCGCGTTTCATCCATTGGCAGAAAACATCACTCCCCGATGTGTTCGGTGGGGGGTAAGCGTTCAGTTCTCCCACCGACCTTGCTTTAGCAGGAGGGCTGAACGGTTACAGAGGTTATTCACATTCCTTCTGGAACACCACAACGCATGAAAATCACCAACCGGGAGGGCGAGGCTCCTGCCGAGCCAAGCCGAACGGTTGGCTCCGCTGGAGCGTCGCCCTCCCGGGGGGGTGATTGTTTTCCCAAGAGGACCATGATGCTTAGGTCTCTTGCAAAAGTGCGTTTCGTCGGGTTCCTCGCCCTATGGCTTTCTGTTGTCTTTCTGTTGACCATGCGATGCGCTTTCGCCGCGCCGTGGGTGGCGGTTGACTGGCGGGGCACAGAGCCACACTTCCCGCCCGGCTCACTGTTCTGGCGCACGAACGAGTTTCGCCGCTGCCCTGTGGTTTACCGCACCGTGTTAGATGTGGCGTCCAAGCCGACGGCTGCCGCTGGGTTTCGCGTGCAGGCGAAGCAATATCTTTACGTCTTTATCAACGGGCGACAAGTTGCTGCAGCGACAGGGAAGGAGAGCGCAACGGTGCGCACAGATGTCGAGGTGACGCATCTGCTCAAACCGGGTCGAAATGTCCTTCTTGTTAGCGCACCGGCGGACGGGTTCTCGTTGGACGGGGGCATCTTCTATCGCGACGGGGCGACCACCCGATTCGGCAGCGAGCCGCCCCGATGGAAGGCGCAGAAGTTCCCGCCGCTTACGGTGCTGGAGGACGAGCCGTGTATGAAACCTGAATTTGAAGATGCCCAATGGTTTGCTGTGCGGGTTGCTGATGGAGAGCCGCTAACCGTGTCTGATGACGAGTTGCGCGCCGCCTGTGAACGCCTCGCGTTAGAGCGATTGCAGCGATGGGACGAGGAGGCGCGCTGGCGGTTACAGATGCTTGCCAGCAAGGGCATCGCGGTCGTAGACTGGGAAGCGCACGGCTGGGCGGGCGCGGGACGATTGCCCAATTGGGTGGGGTCGCTTGCCCGTCAAGCGTTAAGTCAATCGCCGCCGCCGGGCGCGCTCCATCAAGTCGCTGAAGCCTTGACGCGCTACGTGCGGCTCAACGATGAGGCGACGAACCTGCAAAATCACGTCGTTGGTCTGAAAGCCCTTAACGCCCCGGCGCAAGATTGCCAGAAGGCGGTCAGCGCGCTACTGCCGCTACTGCGGCAAATGCAGCAAGCCCTTCTAACCCACCAGTTCGAGCAATCCCTGTCGCTCGCCGCGCAGAGCGAAGCCATCGTCGCAGCGGTGCGCAAGGGGCGCGTGCTTAACCCCTTGTGCTCATGTCTGGACAACAAGTTCGGCTGGTTCGATACCACCCTATTGTTGGAGAATGACATCGCGCAGTGGGGGCTTCGGTTTGGCTCTCAGGTCAGTGTTTTTGCCAGTCCGCTCTCGCCCGCCGCGCTGGTGACGGTGCATGGGAACGAGTTGGTCATTCGCGGCTGGGATGAGTTGAAGCCGCTGCGCGTTTACAACCAACCGCCCCATGTTGGACCGGTCGGACTGTGGGCAGTCATCGGCGGGAAAGTGGTCAACCTCCAACCTGCGCCGGATGGGACAGTTTACGACCGCGCGCGGCACGGGCGACTGAGCGAGAACTGGGTGCTGCTGGTCAGTGACCTCTCGCGGGGCGGGCATCTGCCGATTCAGATGGTCTTCCTGCGGTCGCCCACTGCCATTGTCTTCAAGAGCGGTCCGAGCGGCACGAGTGCGGTGACGGTGCGCTTCGACCAGCCCGAGGTTCAACTCTTCCTGCTGCGTCCGTTGAAGGAATGGCGCGGGCTGTTGGGTCAGGCGCGGGCGATGACCCAAACACCGCTGCGAGAAAGCGAAGTGCAGCGTTACGTGCAACCCTGTCGTCTCTGGTCGCGGGCATTGCTCCACTACCCCGTGACGTTCAGCGAAGCGTTCGTCCGCGACCCCAACGACCGCTGGGCGATTCGGGTGGCGGACGTTTACAATTACTGGGAGCTGCAAGACGAGTGGGGCACACAACCGCTGCGCCTCGCGCCGCTGCCGCCGCTGGCTACCTACGGTCTGATGAGGAACTACCCTGGTCTGCACGTCCTCAGCCCAGTTGAAACGCTTGGCTCGCGCGGCGTGTGGGGCGACGAGATGGCTGCCGTGAATCAAAACTACGTCGTGTATCGCGTCCCCCTCGACCCCCTCAAACGCTTCGGCGGTTTTACGGCTTATTGCTTCGGACCGACCGACATCGGTGAGCCGGGCAGCGCGACAGAACTGGACCTCATCAAGCGCACTGGCGCCAATACCTTCCGTCCCCAGCACAACCAAAGTGGTGAACGCGCGCTGAAGACGGCGCGCTGGGCGTGGGAGCGGGGGCTGCAGAACGTCTTCAACACCGACGAGAAATGGCTGCCGGACGTGGTGGAGCACTACCGTACACTCGCAGAACAATGCAAGGATTTTCCCCCGGACGCGATTGCTTACGACCTGCTCAACGAGCCAGAGACGCGTGAGCCGCGCGCTTACAACGCGCTCATCCGAAAAATCACCAACGCCATTCGTGCCGTTGACAAAACGCACTTGATTTACGTAGAGGCGATGCCGCCGTGGGGGCCGGGTGCGCAGCCGTTCCCGCAAGGTGCGTTTGAGACGTTAGAGCCGACGGGTGACCCGTTGACCGTTTACAGTTTCCACGACTACGAATACCGCCTGCCCCCTCGCTGGCCGAACGAGCAAAGCGACATCCGCAGCCTGCTGTCGCGGTGGATTCCCGCCTTTCGCTTCAGCATAGATCACCGCGCCCCCATCCACCTCGGCGAGTTCGGCGGCTTTGAGCAGACCCAGCAAAGCGTCTACGACAACCCCTGCACCATCACGTTGCTGATGGACTACTTCAAGGTCTTCGACCAGTTCGGTTGGCACTTTCACTACTACTCCAATCGCGGCATCGTGCGCGTGCGGGCGGACGGCAGCGTGCAGGAGAGTTACGTGCAGGCGGCTTATCGTCGCTACTTCGCCAGAGGGACTTTTAACGTCAACCGCTGACGGCGGGACACCCCACCTAACTCACTTGACAAATCCCGCCAAATCGGTCATAACAAGGGCATCTTATGAAGGAGGGCAAAGGGATGCCGATTCGACAGATTTCCATTGTGATGGAAAATAAGATGTGGCAACTGCTGGAGATAGCCAACCGCCTGGCGAACGCCGGGGTCAACATTCGGGCTCTGTCGGTGGCGGGGACGGCGGATTTCAGCGTGGTTCACATGGTGGTCAACAACCCCGATCTGGCGAAGGAAGCGCTCGGCGGCATGAACCTGACGATGTCCGATACCGAAGTCATCGCGGTGGAGGTGCCCGACCGACCAGGCGGATTAGCGGAGGTGCTGATGGCGTTCGCCCGCGCCGAAATCAGCGTGCGCTACACTTACGCGATGCTGGAAAAGCATAACGACAACGCGGTGCTGTTCTTCCGCGTGGACGATACACGCGTGGCTGTGGACTTTCTCAGCGAGCAGGGGCTACGGCTGCTC
>JANWYM010001060.1 GCA_025055355.1 Abditibacteriales bacterium | reverse complement strand
GAGCTGGCGCACGGGGGAACGCTGTTTCTGGATGAGGTGGATGCGCTACCGCTGGACATGCAGGCCGCTCTGCTGCGTATCATTGAGGCCGGCGATGTGATCCGACTGGGCGGCAAGCGTGTCATCCCGGTGGACGTGCGCATCATCGCCGCCAGCCACCACTCACTAGAGGAGCGCGTTGCCGAAGGCAGTTTTCGCTCCGACCTGCTTTTCCGGCTTAGCTCCTTTGTTATCACGTTGCCACCGCTACGGGAACGCACTGAAGACATCCCCCTGCTGATTGACCGCATCCTGGAGCGCCTCACCGCCCAGATTGGATTCGTCGTTCGGCTGCTGCCGGAGACCCGCGAAGCGCTACTGGCCTACCCCTGGCCGGGCAACATTCGTGAGCTGGAGTCGGTGTTAGAACGGGCTGCCCTGGCCTGTGATGGCGAACCGATTTCGCCTGCCCATCTGCCGATGGCCATCCGCGAGCGGCGCTACATCCGGCAAGGCAAAACCAGC
>JANWYM010000105.1 GCA_025055355.1 Abditibacteriales bacterium | reverse complement strand
CACGATATCGCCCAACACGCCAGAGGCGATGACCTCCCGCACCTTGCGGAAGTAGGGGGCAAAGCGCGACTGCTGAAAAATCGCCAGCACCTTGCCCGATTTCTCTGCGGCGGCTATGAGACGGTCCACGTCGGCTACCTTGGAAGCGAGGGGCTTCTCACACAGCACGTTGAACCCCGCCTCCAAGAACTCCAAGGTGAGCGGGACATGCAACCTGCTGGGGGTGGCGTTGATAACGAGGTCGAGGTCGTCCCGCGTGAGCAGGGGGATGTGGTCGGCATAGACCTCACACCCATACTCGGCTTGTGCCCGAGCGCGGCGTTCGGGCAGCGGATCCACGGCTGCCACAATCTGAAATCGCTCCTTGTCGCGGGACAGATACGCGCCGTGAATGTCGCGCCCGCTTCGTCCCTGACCTAAAATGGCAACACGGAGGGTCTGCATCTTGCGGCTCCTTTTGTTGTGTCTTACCCCACGGGAGGGGGAGGCTCTGGGAGGGAGCCTCGCCCTCCCGGTCGGTGATTTTCATGCGGTGCGCTGTCTCTATTGCGACATGAGCCACTCCCTCGCAAATCGTTGTCACTTTCGTCGCCGTCCTCGCCTTCGACCTCATCAACGTTCCTCTTGAGAGTGCGGCGGGCGGTTATACTTGTTCATCGCTGCGTCAATGCCGTCGCTGAGGAAGGCAACAACAGCATCCGCCGCCCGGAGGATAATCCCCGGCAGATCGTCCCACTGCTGACGAGTAAAGGGAGACAACACGTGGTCAATAGGGTCGTCGGGGGGGCGTCCGATGCCGATGCGTAGGCGGGGAAACTCCTGACTGCCCAGCGCTTGGATGATGGACTTCAAGCCGTTGTGTCCTCCCGCGCTGCCTTTGGGGCGCAAGCGGAGTGTGCCGAACTCTAAGTCCATGTCGTCGCAGACGACGAGGAAATGGCTGAGGGGAACTCGCCAGAAGTGAACGATGGACTGCGCTGCCTGTCCGCTCAGGTTCATGTAGGTGTGCGGCTTCGCCAGAATGACTTTCTTGCCGGCGATGACGCCCTCGCCCACGTAGGAGTGATGTTGCCGCTTGTTGGGTGCAATAGCATACTGCTCCGCGAGCGCGTCCACCACCATGAAACCGAGGTTGTGGCGCGTGCGGGCGTATGGCGCGCCGGGGTTGCCCAACCCGAAAATCACGAAGCGGTCGTCGGACATTATTGTTCCTCTTCAACCTCTTCCTTCTTGCCCTTCGTTTGGATGACCTCCGGCTCGGTTGGCTCCTCCGCTATCGGCGTGGGTTCTTCCGCTACGCGCGGCGGATGGACGATGGCGACGACGGTGTCGGCGTCGCCCAGGATCTCCACGCCCGCCGGAGGCTGCAGGTCGCGGAGGTGAACGCTATCGTTGATGTTAAGGTGCGAAACGTCAAATGTAATTTCCTCAGGCAAATCCGTCGGCAAGCAGGAGATTGCGACCTCATGAACCGCCTGCTCCAGAATGCCGCCTGCGTGTGCACCTGCGGGCGTGCCGTGCGCGACCAGCGGCACAGAGGTCGTGATCTTTTCCGTCAGCGAAATGCGCTGAAAGTCCATGCTGAGAGGAGCGCCCGTCACAGGGTCGCGCTGCACCTCTTTCACCAGCGTCATCAGCGTCTCCTCGCTGCCGTTGCGCTTCAGGCGCAGGTTGACCAGATGCCCTTCGGCGTGTGTTCCTAACGCAGCGCGCATCTCGCGGGCGTTGACCTGAATGGCAATCGGCTCCATGCCGCGCCCGTAGGCGACAGCAGGAATGATCCCCTGCCGCCGCAGGCGACGACAGGCGTTTTTGCCGCGCTCCGTCCGCACCGTGGCGGTCAGTTCTCGTTGCTTCATTGAACTTCCTCCCTCGAAAACAACTGCCCCTCCGGGAGGGCGACGCTCCCGCAGAGCTGTCGGGTTCGGCGGGAGCTTCACCCTCCCGAATCGTCGTCGTCTCCCTCCTCGTCTTCGCTCTCGAACCCCAGAAGCGACGAAGATGAGGACGAGGACGACGCGGACGATTTCCATGCGGCGTGGTGTCCCGAGGCGTCGGGGCATGAACCACTCCGCGTTAAACCTCTTACGTCAGAACGTCTCATACAACTGGCTGACCGACTCGTCCCGATGAATCCGACAAATCGCCCGAGCGCATAGGGTCGCGACGGAAAGCACCGTCAACTTCGGAATCCGCTTCTCCGGCGGGACGGGAATGGTGTCCGTGATGACGACCTCAGTGATGGGCGCAGCGGCGAGTCGCTCAACCGCGTTGCCCGACAGAATCCCGTGCGTGGCGCAGGCGTAAATCTCTCGCGCCCCGCGCTCCTTGAGCGCCCGTGCCCCTTCGGTAATGGAACCAGCCGTGTCAATCATGTCGTCAATCATAATCGCCACCTTGCCCTGCACGTCACCGATGATTTCCAACACCTCGGCGCGGTTGGGTTCGGGACGCCGCTTGGCGATGATGGCGAGGGGGGTTGCCAGCTCCTCGGCTAACATCGTCGCTCGCTCCACGCCGCCGACATCGGGCGAGACGACGACGATGTTGCCGTCGTAAAGTCCTTTGCTCCGCAGGTAGCGGGCGATGAGCGGTCCCGCCGGCAGATGGTCAACGGGCGCGTCGAAGAACCCTTGAATTTGTCCTGCGTGCAGGTCAATGGCAAAAATGCGGTCGGCGCCCGCGTGCCGAATGAGGTCAGCAACCAGTTTGGCAGAAATCGGCTCGCGCGGGTTGATTTTCTTATCCTGCCGCGCGTAGCCGTAATACGGCACGATCGGCACGATGCGCCCCGCCGATGCCCGCTTGAAGGCGTCGCACATGATTAGCAGTTCCATCAGGTTCTCATTCACTGGCGGGCACGTCGGTTGAATGATGAATACATCTGCCCCGCGAATGCTCTCTTCAATCCGCACTCGTGTCTCGCCATCGCTGAACCGCGACACGAGGATTTTACCCAGCGTCACGCCCAACTCGCGAGCGATGTCCTGCGCGAGTTGCGGGTTCGCGTTGCCAGCGAACACCTTCAGGTTATCATCAGGACACAGCATCCGTCAGCCCCCGCCGAGGACAAGGCGAAAGGCGAAGGGCGAAAGGCGCACCAATCGTTGCTCTCGCCCTTCGCCCTTCGTCATGGCTGGGGTGCTAGGATTCGAACCTAGGAATGGCGGATCCAAAGTCCGCTGCCTTACCGCTTGGCGACACCCCAACGTGCTCTCCCGTGTCTTCCGCTCATATTGTAGCAATTCAGCGGGGCGATGTCAAGGCACCGCGCGGCGGCTGACACCTCCCTTCCCCCGGAGAGGGGGCAAGGAGGAGAGAAGGCTTCGAGGTCGGCTTGCTTGTAGCGCTCGCGCAAACTCGTTTTGCAACTGAGGATGATAGGACCATGTTCCTTCGAGAACAGCATCAGGTCGTTGAAAGCGTTCGGCACAGCGGTGAACTCCGCCTGCCCGTAAGCGGGCGTGAGTTGCTTCTCCTTGAGCGCAATCAGCAACCCATCCTCCAACCAGTTCCCGCTCATGCCCGCGATGGACGGCGCTGACTTGCCCATCGCTCGCGCCCTCCGACGGCACTCTGCCACTGTGTTAAGCAAAAAGTGCCCGACGCCCTTCTGCAAATCCTTCAGGTCCACCACCGCGTCAAAAATCTGCGCGCTGACGCCGTAGGTGCGCGTGATCCCCAGATCGCGGATGGGCGATGGAACCTGCGTTGGCGTCGCCGCAGAAAACGCGGCAGCGATGGTCAGAACGACGGCAATCCCGCACAAGACGACCAACTTGATGGCTCTCATCGTTCACCTCTGCCACGCGTCACATCTCCTGCGTCCAGCGGTTGTGGGGATACCGCTCGCGCGCTAAGGCAAAAAGTCGCTGCGCTTCCTCAGGTTGGTTCAACCGCTCCTGAAGAATTTGCGCGGCTTTGACCAGCGCCCAGGCTGCACGCGGCTCGTCGGGATAGGCAAGCGCAAAGGCGCGAAAGGCGCGGGCGGCGGCAGCGAATTCCCCTGCGCCCGCCAGCCGGTTGGCGAGGGTGAATTGCAGGTTCGGCTCAAGTGTGAGGGAGAGCGAGAGACGGTCCGCCTCCATGCAAACCGCGCCCGCCTCGCGGAGGCGTCCCGCGTGCAGCAGGGCGGTCAACGCCTGCGCAAAGTGAGGCAGCGCGCCTTGGCTGTCGCCGCAAGCAACGAGGCTACGCGCCCGCACCAAGTGCGCGTCACCGTCATGGGGATGCCTCGCTAAATACTGCGCGGCACACTGCGCTGCCTGTTGATATTGTCCCTGTGAGAGCGCCTTTTCTGCGTCTGCCAGGGCGTATTCGGATTTGCCCTCCGCTTGAAACTGAATCAGCAGCCCGTAAAGCAACCCCAAGCCGAACCCGCCGATGTGCGCCCAGTGGGCGACCCCGCCATACCGCTCCGGCGAGAGGAGATCCCAGACGCCACCGATCACATCTTGCAGCACCCAGAGGCCGATCCCCCACGCGGAGGGAATCGTAAACGTGCCCCAGCGCCAGAAGATGAAAGCAATCAGATAGAAGACGTGAATCCTCGTGCGATAGAAGCGCAGGGCGAACAGCCCCATCACGCCCGACACCGCACCCGATGCCCCCAACATCGGCAGCACGCCCGTTTCGGGACTGAACGCCCGAATCATAATCAGTTGTAAAATCGCGGCAGCCAACCCGCTGACCAGATACGACAGCCCGAACAGCCACCAGCCCAGCGCGTCCTCCAACGCCCGCCCGAACAGCCACAGAAACAACATGTTGCCCAACAGGTGCAGCAGACTGGCGTGCAAGAAGATGTGGGTGAGCGCCAAGCCCCACCACGTCGGGCGGTTGGGGATGAAGGCGTAGGTCAACACGGTCGTGTAGTGCGGCTCCAGCACGTACTCGTCCCGCTCATGCTCCAACCGCCATATCATGCCGTAGTCGAAGTGACGATATAACTGCTCGTCCACCACCTCCCGTATCTGCTCGAGGGAAGGCGGCGCGTTGGCGTTCTGGCGGGTCTGCTGGAGGACCCAGGTGAGCAGACGCTGCTTGTCCTGTTCTACCAGCCGCTTATCGTTCGGCAGATGGCTGTTGGCGACCCAGACGCTCCCCACGAAAACGAGAACATTCAGAGCCACCAAGCCGTAAGTAATGAACGGCACACGGCGTGGCGGACGCTCGACGGCGTAAGGGACCAGCAGCATCAGACATCACTCCTGCACAGGGGCAGGGGAAGGGCGACGCTCCAGCGGAGCCGACGGTGCGGCGGGAGCCTCGCCCTTCCAGTCTTAGGGTGGTGCCGATAAACCCAATACCTGAGCCGCTTGGCGTAGAGCGGTCAGGCGTTTCGAGAGTTTGGGATGCGTAGAATAGTCGGTGACATCGTGCAGGTGAGGCAGCGGTGAGTGTTGAACGATCTTCCCCAATGCCGATTCTGCCGCTTCCAGATTGCGCGTGACCGCTAACGCTACGCGGTCGGCTTCATATTCTCTGCGCTGGGACAACCAGAGCAAGCCGAAAAACATCAGCAAGAACCCCAACATCGGTATCCAGAAGACCGCCGTCCGCGCCCACTCCGCTTTGACGCGCACCTCCCCGATGAGAAGGAAAAACGGGAGCATCAACAAACTCATCGCCAGCAAGCCCACCAGCACTTGCCGGAGGACGTGTCTGCCCTTCAGGTGCGCCAGTTCGTGCGCGAGGATGAAATCCAGTTCGGCGGGCTTAAGCACGTCCATCAGTTTGCGCGTGACCACCATGCGCCCGCGCGGCAGCATCAGGGCGTTCGCGCTCTGGTGACCGGCGGTTCCTTCGTAGATTTTGACCTCCCGCAGGGTGACCCCCATCTGACGCGCCAGCGCGGTCGCCCGCTGGGTGAGTTCTTCATCGGAGGTGTAGCGTTCGAACTGTTGGACCTGCTTGCGCCATAACCACTGCACGAGGGCAGGACCGCCTACGATTAAGACTATCGCCAGCGGCAAGGCGACCGTCGCCAGCGGATGGCGAGGCGGGAGGAGAAACCAACGGCTGAGGAGCAGCAGGAGACCTGCGCCCTGCGGCACTAAAGACCACAACATCACGCGCTTGCGAACGGCTTTCTCCTCCGGCGAAACTTCTCGCGGGGGCGCGCTATCGGACGCACCAAACAACTTGCGTTCGACTTTGATAGAGATGGGCAAGAGGAAGAATATTAACAGGGGCGGGAGCATCAGCAGGGGCGCCAAAACGCTGGAGGCGGTGGGGCTGCCAAACCACAGGTCGGCGATGGCAAGTTGCTGCGAGGAGCGAAGATAGGTGAACGCAAACGGGGCGTGCAAGAAGATAGAGCCAAGCGCCGGGTAGTAAACGAGTTTGAGATACACGCGGCGGCGAACGTCAATCGGGACACGCGGGGAACGCGCGTAGAGAATGGCGGCGAGCAGACCAGACAATACCACGACGGGCACGAAAAACAAGAACGCCAGGGCAAGCGCCACTTGGCTCTGAGATATCGCAGCGTGCACTGACAGCGTCAAGGATTCCGGCACTCGGCTGGCGTCATACCAGACGTAACCGCGCGTCTTGAACGTCGGCAGCCCCACCACCGGCGCGGTCGCATGGCGCGGGACGCGCAACAGCGCGTGGGCGGCGAAGCCTGCTTGAGTGATACCCGCCACCACCTTGCCGACGGGGGCTGCCATCCCCGCAGAGCGCGACCCGAATCGCCCGTTGGAGAACAACAAGTGAGCGGAGGAGAACTGCTTCCCTTGAAACCACTCTACAGTCTCCGTGGAGAAACGCGTGCCTCTGACGGCGTCCGCTAACGCCCGCGCGATACCTTGCGGCGACACCTCGGGACGCGCCAACACTTTCACGTCGAAGTAAGCCGCTCCCGCCGTGATGAGGGTATACACATCGCGGGGAGAGGTGAGCGCGGAGGGAATCTTCAGGGAGGACTCAGGCAGCGTCCGCAGAATGTTGCGGACGCGCCGATCCACGATGTCCTCGTCCGCCTCCCGTATCTCTCCCGCCGGCAATGGACCGCATGACAGCAGCAACACAACGGCCAACGCCCAACGCGCCGAACCTCTCATGACAATGCACCTGCCTGTCCGAGGGAAATTGCAGTATAATGACGTAACGATGGTGTGTGCTGCTGTTTTATTCGTCTGCGGCAGGACAAAATCCTTTTGCGCGAGAGAAAAGTTTCCTGGAGGTGCATTTGGATTCGGACGCGCCTGCGACTCGCGGAACAAGCCGAACCCACAGGCGAACCCGTTACGTGGGGCAGCGACCGATTGCGGGACGCGGTGGCGGGACAACCGCCGCGGCGGTGAGGACAAAATTCAAAAGTTACGCCGCTGCTGACATCTTCTTTCCCCTCCCCCAAGGGGAGGGGAGTTCTTCTTGGCGTTGCCGCGACGAAAAAAGCCTCATTGTAAGGGCAAAAAGCCCCGCCGCGCCGTCCCCGTGACTCACCTCCCCTTGGGGGAGGGCAACCGCGTAACCCCTGAAATTATCCCTCGTTCAACCACACATCAATTCTCGGCGTGTCCCAGTTGTAAGGTTTCGCCACGATGTCCACGTCGCCATCCCCATCGAGGTCGCCGACTTTGGCTTCGTGCACGCCGAACCCGGTGGCGATTTCGGTTCGGGTGAAGTTGCCTTTGCCGTCGCCCAGGAACAGCCACATCTTCGCATTGGGGTTATCGTCGCCTTGCGTCCACTTGCGCATCTCGGCGCAGAAGATGTCAAGTGCGCCGTCGCCGTTGAAGTCCGCGACAGCGAGGCTATGCCCGTGCCTCACG
Organism: Abditibacteriales bacterium; assembly: GCA_025055355.1. Lineage (GTDB taxonomy): Bacteria > Armatimonadota > Abditibacteriia > Abditibacteriales > JANWYM01 > JANWYM01. Next base: position 2,499 of record JANWYM010000105.1, on the reverse strand, counting down.
TCGAAGCCCAACAGGTCGTGTCCTGTCCATGCGCCCTTCGGGTCGCCCTTATGCTCATACCACTTCAACCGTCCCACTCCGTCACCAGGCACCATGACTACCTCTAATTTCCCATCGCCGTTCAAATCGCCGACGGCAATGCGCGGATGCGTTTGCACGGGGTCAATCACGTAAGGCATGAAGTCCGTTCCGCCGACGTGCTTGAACCACCGCCCGCCCGCGAGCAGCTCGAGGCGTCCGTCGCCGTCCACATCGCCCTGCGCTGCACCTTCGCCCTTGCCTGAGAAAATCTCGATGCGCTGCCACGGACCCGCTTTCGGGTCGGGCGGGATTTTGGCGAGGAAGAGTTTCTCTGCCCGCTGATTCCAGAAGACGAGTTCTGCCTTCCCGTCGCCGTCGAAGTCGCCAAAGATTTGGTCGTGATGTTGAGGCGCGCCGTCAGCTTTGATGACGTGCCGCTTCCACGGCGCAGTCGGTGAGAAGTGTGGGTAGGGATTCTCCCACCAGTAAACCTTATTCCCCTGATAGTCCTCGCCCGCGACAAAATCGAGATCGCCGTCGCCGTCCACGTCGTAGAACGCGCCGCCTGCTTCGATGGGAATCGGCTCGTTCTCAATCACGTAAATCGTCCACCCCTTTGCCATCCGCCGATACCACACCAGCGCGGGGGCTTTGTTGCGACAACCGATGATGAACTCGTTCACGCCGTCTTGGTCGGCATCTAACAGCGCGCACAGCGTCTGCTGGTCCGACCCTGGCGGCGTCGGTAAGTCGCCCGTTTTGCTCGAAAGGTGCCGCCACTTCATCGCGTTGCCTCTTCCAATCCGAGTCTTTTCTCATTCTCACTACACGATTTGAGGGAAGGTGTCAAGTCAAATCGCCGATCGCTCCAGCATGATCGCCACCCCTGGCGTGTTGTCCCGTCCATTCCCGATTGGAGTTTAAACTCTCCGCAGTCCACAGGGCAACTATTTGAGGGGGTCGCAAACGACGAGAGGCTGCGCTGCGCTCAGAATGACCAGGAGTTTTGCCACGCACCCTAAAGGACTGTCCCCTAAACACGCCGAGGCGCAAAGCACACGAGGTGCGCTCGCGTCTTTGCGCCTCAGCAGGAGTCCGCAATGCCGTTGCGGATGCCGCCGCGGTGCGACGGACTACATGGTTCGCTCTATCTCTACGAACGGCTCCCCGCCCGCCCGTCGACGAGCGCGTCGGAAACTGCCAGCAACAAACCTAATCCCAGCACCACGCCCACCATCACGACCAAAATCGTCATCATCGGATTCGCCCCCCGTGCGTAGCGCCGGCATCTTGGCGGCAGGCAGGATGCCCACGCTACTGCGTTCTACGGGTATTTTGACCGAAACCCGATGACAATATGCATGGCTGCACGTGTGACCCATGTGTGGAAAGGCAGGGACTTCGGTTTGAACGCCTGGGCACGATGTGATATGATGGAACTACCGGTATCCCAACGAAGGAGTGAATGAGTTCCCATGATTATCCGCACCCAAGCCTTTGCTCGGATTGGACTATTGGGCAATCCATCGGATGGATACTTCGGGAAGACGATTTCCTGCTCCATTCAGAACTTCGCCGCCCAGGTGACGCTGTGGGAGAGCCCGACGCTTCAGATTCTCCCCAACCGCCACAGTGACGCGACCGAGTTTGAGAGCCTCGACGCCCTGGCGGAAACCGCTATCCGCGACGGTTACTATGGCGGCTTGCGTTTGCTGTTCGCCACGGCGAAGAAGTTCTGGGAATACTGCGGCCAGCGTGATATTCGCCTGCCGCCGCGCAACTTCACCATCAGTTATCAGACGAACATCCCGCGTCAGGTTGGCTTGGGCGGCTCCAGCGCGATTATCACGGCGGCCTTCAAGGCGTTGATGCAGTTCTATGGACTGACGGACTACGACATCCCGAAGCCCGTGCAGCCGAACGTGATTCTGTCCGTCGAGACGGAGGAACTGGACATCGCCGCCGGCTTACAGGACCGCGTGATTCAAGTTTACGGTGGGACGGTTTACATGGACTTTGATAAGACCCTTATGGAGCAGCAAGGCTACGGCAACTACGAGCCGCTGGACTCCAGTCTGCTGCCGCGCTTGTTTTTAGCCTACCTCGGTGAGTCGGCGGGCGAGTCGGGCAAGGTGCATAGCAACTTGCGCTATCGCTACCAGCAGGGCGAACCCGAAGTCCTGGAAGCAATTCGGCAGTGGGCGAGTTTCGCCGAGCAGGGGAAAGATGCCCTCCTGCGGCGTGACTACGATACGCTGGCGCGACTGATGAACGCCAACTTTGACTTGCGCCGCAAGATTTTAGGCGATGCGGTCATCGGCAAGAAGAATCTGGAGATGGTTGCAATCGCTCGCTCTTTTGGTTTGCCCGCGAAGTTCTCCGGCTCTGGCGGCGCAATCGTGGGGATGTATCACAGCGACGAAGAGTTCCACCAGTTGCACGCCGCCTACCGCGAACGCGGCTATGAGTGCGTGCGGG
>JANWYM010001059.1 GCA_025055355.1 Abditibacteriales bacterium | reverse complement strand
CTTTGTCAACCCTGCCTTCGTCGAACTGCTTGGCTGGCAACCGCAACAAGTGTTGGGCCGGCCAGGGCATCCGATTTTTCACCAGGAACCAGGTAAGGCGGAGCAGACACATTGCCCTATCCTAGACACCGTGGCGGGTGGACGGCGTTATTTGGGCGAGCAAATCTTCTACCGTGCCGACGGCAGCGCCCTGCCCGTGGAGGTGGTCTCTGCACCGGTTCAACAGGCGGGGCGTCACTTAGGTTCAGTCACTGTGTTTCGGGACATCACACGCCGTCGCGAGGCCGAGGAGGCTCTTGTGGCCGCGAAAGAGGCCGCAGAGGCAGCGGTGCGCACGAAAAGCGAGTTCCTCGCCAACATGAGCCACGAGATTCGCACCCCCCTCAATGGTATCATCGGCATGGCTGAGTTGCTGCTGGATGCGCCGCTCCCCCCGCAGCAGCGCGTACAGGTCGAGACACTGCGCGCATCGGCTGTAAGTTTGTTAGGCATTCTCAACGACATCC
>JANWYM010001058.1 GCA_025055355.1 Abditibacteriales bacterium | reverse complement strand
CGGGTTCGCCGAGCAACCGCCTGACCTCGGCCACGGAAAGATTCTTCACCGGCAGATCAAAGCCCAGGGTGTCGCCGTTGGGCGTGAAGCCGCCGCCGTCCACGTCCACGAAGATTGGGTTGTGATACGCGCACGGTCGCCAGCGCGCCTGGCGGCTGGTGCCGTAGCCGATGGACAGATCGTGCTGCTCGCCAATCGCCACGACGATCAGATGCGCGTCTTCGGTGAGCGTCACCGGGATCGTGCGGTCGAACTTTACGACGCCGTTGCCGAACCAGTCCGGATGGCTCGTGCGCGTGAAGTTCAAATCCGGTCGCTGCCGTCCGTTGACCAGCACCTGCACGCGGTCAATGTCGAGCCAGTCGGTGCATTGAACCTGGACGCGAAGGTTGAGGGTGCCGGTCACGCGGGTCGCGCCCCCCGGCTGGGTGCCGTCGTCGGTTTGCACCCGCAAAAACGGCCCGGTGGTCAGGATGATGCGGCCGGCCTTCGCGTGGCGGACATTTTCGC
>JANWYM010001057.1 GCA_025055355.1 Abditibacteriales bacterium | reverse complement strand
ACCCCCACGCAACCGACGCACCCCCTTCCGTCCTCCACTCTCCCACGCCATCGGCGCTAACCCCACCAACGCTGCAATCGCCTGCCGCGACACCTGCCCCAACTCAGGCAACTCCGCCAGCAGCCCCCACGCCGCGACCCGCCCAATCCCCACCATACTCCGCACTAACGCCCCCCGCGCCGCTAACTCGGCGTCCGACGCCTCCACCTGCGCCAACTCCGCCTCCACCTGCGCTAACTCCGCCTCTAACACCTCAATCAGCCGCGTGATGGACGCCGCCACCTGCGGATGCCCCGCCGTCGCCAAGCGCTTCTTCTCCGCCTCCAGCATCCGCACCAGCTGCTCCCGACGCCCCCATAACGCCTGCAGCGTCGCCTGCGCCGCGCTCCGCACAGGTGCGTCGGGCGGCTCGGAAGCTTCCGCGTACCGTGCGAGCAACACCGCGTCCGAAACATCGGTCTTCAGATACGGGCGTAGGCTCCGCGCAAACTGACGGGCACGGTTCGGGGACACG
>JANWYM010001056.1 GCA_025055355.1 Abditibacteriales bacterium | reverse complement strand
CACGGCTTCGGCTTTGCCAACGTGCTGCGCGAGTTCGGCTTGCCCCGTCAGGCGTTGGGCTGGTCGCTGTTCTCGTTCAACGTCGGCGTCGAAATCGGTCAGGCGTGTATCGTGCTTGCCATCGCCCCGTTGCTGGCGGTGGTGCGCGCCCGCTCTAAACGCCTCGCCCAGCATATCGTTACCGTCGGCTCCGCGCTTGTCATCCTCGCGGGTGGATATTGGTTTGTGGAGCGGGTGTGGCTTGCATCGTAGGGGCGGGCGTCCCTGCCAGCCCCCTTTGTGAAGATGACGGGTTGACAGAGACGCCCACCCCTACTTTGTTCCCCCCATCAACACCACGATCAACAGCGGCGCGGCAAGCATCAGCGCTGTTCACACCTACACGATCGGCTGCCCGAAGTTAAACGTCCAGCCGATGCTAACGCGCTTCCTCACTAACAGCAGCAGGTTGGCATACTACCACGGACGGCGCGGCGTCAGCGGCTTTCCTCTTGACGCCCTTGCGGTCGGTGCATA
>JANWYM010001055.1 GCA_025055355.1 Abditibacteriales bacterium | reverse complement strand
CCAGCGCAATCTGGTTGCGCGCCTCGTGCGCGCTGGCGATGTTCCGCAGCGTCACCAGCCAGACCCCGTCGCTCCAGCGGTCGCGCTCGCGTTGCCAGCGCGCCGCCGCCAGCGCCAGCGCGGTTTTCCCCATCCCGCCCATGCCGTGGATGGCGACGCAGCGGTTGGTGCGCAGGTGTCTGGCAATCTCGTGCAGTTCGCGCGCGCGTCCCACGAACGGGTCGGCGCTCACCGGGCTGAGGTTGGTGCGGTCCCACGGTGGGCGGCGGAACGTCACCGCGCCGCGCGGCGGCGCCGGAATGAGCGGTTGCTGGTGAACCGGATCGCCCTCCGGCAGCAGGCGAAACTTGAGTTCTTCGCGCAGATTGTACGGCTGGAGCGTCTGCGGGTCGCGCCAGGCGCGCAGCTCGTCGTGCGACGCCACTGCGGCGCGCCCTGCCTCGAATGCCGCCGCAACCGTGCGCCACGCCAGCAACGCCGCGTAGAAGCGCGCCGCAAAGGCTCTGGCGGCAAGGTC
>JANWYM010001054.1 GCA_025055355.1 Abditibacteriales bacterium | reverse complement strand
GATGGCGAAGATCTTGTCATACAAGGGGATTTATCCGAAAATTCACGAAAGCGTTTTTCTGTGCGAAGGTTCGGTGATCGTTGGCGACGTGGAAATCGGCGCGGATAGTAGCGTTTGGTTCAACGCGGTCGTGCGCGGCGACGTGTGCCCGATTCGCATCGGGGAGCGCACGAACGTTCAAGACAACGCGACGCTTCACGTAACGCATGACATCGGACCGCTCAACATTGGCAACGACGTGACGATTGGACACAACGCCGTGCTCCATGCCTGCACGGTTCAAGACTTTGCGCTGATTGGAATGGGGGCGATTCTGCTCGATAACTGCGTCGTTGAGCCGTATGCCTACGTTGCGGCGGGCGCGCTGGTTCGGCAAGGCTTCGTCGTCCCATCGGGAATGATGGTCGCGGGCGTTCCCGCAAAGGTGATTCGTCCAATTTCGGAGGCTGAGCGCGAGGCGATCATCGAATCGCCGAAAAACTACGTGAATTACGTTCGGAACTATCGCGCTTATTCAA
>JANWYM010001053.1 GCA_025055355.1 Abditibacteriales bacterium | reverse complement strand
ATGAAGTGAGGGAACACGTGGTCGGGTTTGGTATCCGGGGGAAGCAGGTCGGGCTGCGCCCGATAGAAGGCAAACAGGGCGGTGCCGATGAAAAAAAACAGCGCGCTGATGGGGATGTAAAGCAGCGCGCCCATCCACACGCTGCGCCCGGCGTCGCGGTCGGAGCGGGCGGTGATGTAACGCTGCACATAGGCTTGGTCAATGCCGAAGTTTTGCAGGTTGGTGACGATGCCGTAAGCCAACACGACCCAAAACGTTGAGGTGGAGATGCTCGCCCCGAAACTGCCGAAACTGAACTTGTGGTGTTCGGTGGCGATGCGGAAAATTTGCGAGGGGCCTGCGGGCATGTTGCTCAACAGCACCCCCAGACACACCAGTGGTCCGAGGATGAGGACGAGGCTCTGCACCACGCCCGTCCAGATGACCCCCTCCGTGCCGCCCAACATCGGGTAAATGATGACCAGCGCGCCGATGATGAGGATGAGGACTCTCAGGTCATACGGGAGGAGCGGCTGCAGC
>JANWYM010001052.1 GCA_025055355.1 Abditibacteriales bacterium | reverse complement strand
AGGCGCTGCCGATGAGCTGGGACTACGCGGAGCTGGTACCTTTGTCGCCGATCCTCACCGGCACTTTTGAAAGCATGTTTGGTCAGGTGACGGATGTTCTCCGGGAGTTAACAGGAGTCCTGGAAGTTGAAGGTCGTGCCCACCACGGCAGCGCGGCTCAGCTTCCCTGGCCGGACGATTACTTCGACGCGGTGCTGACCGATCCGCCGTATTGCCTAGCGCCCGGCACGCTGATTCTGACGGATCGAGGTTACGTTCCCATTGAGCACATTCAGGTCGGCGACCGCGTTCTTTCACACAAAGGACGCTGGGCAAAAGTCACGCGCCTCTATCGCCGTCCGTATCGCGGTCCAATCCTTCGCCTTAAAGTGGCGCATTGCAACCAGCCACTGCTGATCACTCCTGAACATCCGGTGCGGGCGATTGCTGCCGCTCCGTGTCAGTACGAGCTGCTTGCGGCTTGCTCTCCCGAATGTGCTTACTTGCAACAACAGGGTCGGTGTCCCCACGCCCAATTTGGCGCC
>JANWYM010001051.1 GCA_025055355.1 Abditibacteriales bacterium | reverse complement strand
GGGGCTATCCCTCTCCCATTACTGCTTGCATCCGCCGTTGCGCCCGCGCTTCCAGGTAGCCCTCAATCCAGGCGTAGAGTGTGGGCAGCACGATGAGCGTGAGCAGGGTGCTGGTGATTAGCCCGCCAATCACGACGGTGGCGAGCGGACGCTGCACCTCCGCGCCCATGCCGTGCGAGGTCGCCATCGGCAGGAAGCCGAAGCTCGCCACGGCGGCGGTCATCAGCACAGGGCGCATGCGCTGTTTCGCGCCTTCCATCACCGCCTCAGCGCAGCTCAGCCCGCGCTGGCGCAACTGGTTAATCGCGCTCATCATCACCAGCCCGTTCAGCACGGCGATGCCGCCCAGCGCGATGAAGCCCACGCCCGCCGACATCGAGAACGGCATCCCACGCACCAGCAAGGCGAGGATGCCCCCCGTGAGCGCGAACGGGATGGCGGTGAACACCATCAGCGCGTAGCGCAGGTTGCCCAGCGCGAGGATGAGCAACATCAGAATCGCGCCGAAGGTGGCGGGCACGACGAT
>JANWYM010001050.1 GCA_025055355.1 Abditibacteriales bacterium | reverse complement strand
CGTCCAGGCCAGGGCTGTTACCAAGCCGACCTCGTCCTGCTTCTCGGTGTCCAGCGGCGTGTACTGCGGCGGGCCGAGGAATTTGTGCAACAGGCCGGGGGTGATGCGTCTCGGCTCGGGCTTACCCTCTGCTCGGCGTCGCGCTACTTTGCGGCAAACTTTGGCGATCTCGCGCTCGAGGTTGCGCACGCCGGCCTCATAGGTGTAGGAACGGATGATGGTGCGGATGGCTGCATCCGTAAAAGTCAGCCCAGACTGAGTCAGGCCGTTCTCTTCCAACTGGCGCGGCACCAGAAACTTGCGCGCAATGGTCAGCTTCTCTTCCTCGATGTAGCCGGGGAATTCGATGACTTCCAGCCGGTCTTGCAGGGCAGGGGGGATGGTCGCCAGCGTATTGGCGGTAGTGACGAATAGCACCTTCGAGAGGTCATAGTCCACATCGAGGTAGTGGTCGGCAAAGGCCTTATTCTGTTCTGGGTCGAGCACTTCCAGCAAAGCGGCAGACGGGTCGCCGCGGAAGTCGGCG
>JANWYM010000104.1 GCA_025055355.1 Abditibacteriales bacterium | reverse complement strand
GGCTTCGCTGCGCTCGCCATGACAGGCATTTAAAAGACGGCTTCGCTGCGCTCGCCGTGACAGGCATTGGAATTTACTGAAACTGTTTAGACGAGGATGAACAGGACGGCACAAGATTGCCCGTCCTGTTCATCGTGTCTCAAAGAAAAGGAGAGGCTGCATGAAGTTCGACTATCTGCTGTGGGGCGCGGTCGTGACGGCGTTGTGGCTTGTGCCATTCGCCCCTGCCCGCGACCAGAAAGTGAAGGTTGGCACGCAAGCGCCAGACTTTGCGTTGAAGACGCTGGACGGCAAGAAGACCGTCAAACTGTCGGATTACAAGGGGAAGAAAGTCGTGCTGATCAACTGGTGGGCGAGTTACTGAGACGGCTGCATCAAAGAACAGCCGCAGTTGCGCGCTCTTTACCAGAAATACAAAGACAAAGGCTTAGTTCTCCTGTCTGTCAGCCTGGACGACACCGTTGAGGGAGCGCAAGAGACCGTGAAGCGCGAGAAGATGGACGAGTTCACTGTGGTCATGGGCGATGAGAAGGTCGCGGAAAAATACGAGGTCGCTGCCCTTCCGCTCAACCTCGTCATAGACAAGGACGGCATCATCCGCCTCCGCGAGGAAGGACCGCCGAAAGAAGAGGAGTTGACCAAACTCATCGAGGAGTTATTGAAGCAGTTGCCGCAGGAGGCAAAGTCGCCAGAGAAGCGATAGGCTCACCTCCTTCACCTTCCGTTCGTCATCAGGGGTAGATCTGAGACCCGTCGTTGCGCTCAGGGTGACATTGAGGGAACTTTCCTAACGGGGCAGCGCAAAATATAGGTAAATCCAATTCGCCACAACGATGAGGGGAATGATGACCGCCAGCGGTAATCGCTGAATGCGCTTGCTGACGCGAACCGCCCATTGTCGGTGCAAATACTGGTCCGCCGTCCATAGGAGAAGCCAGCCGATGAGCAGAACGAACGCCGTGAACACCATGGGATTTAAACGGAACGCCTCTGCCATGTCGAAGCGGGCGAGAGCCATCAGACAACGCGTGCTGCCGCAGCCGGGACAAGGGATGCCCGTGACAACGCGCATCCAGCAGACGGGCAGGGGCAAACGCCATTGCGCGACGAGGTGAAGCCCTGCCATGAGCAGGATAACGCTGGCAAGCACTAATGGTGGTAGGTAGCGATTAGAAGGGGAGGTAGTCATTGGTCCATTATTGGGCATCATGACTTTGCTGTTGGAGTGTGTATAGAACCCCTTCTCCAGCGCCTCCTCCAATGGGAGGGGCTGGAGAAGGGGTCAAAGGCTGTTTTTATACACACTCCTAAAGCCTATCCGTAACCCCCATAGAAAATATGGGATCTGCTGTAACCGACGCGGATAGCCGCAGTCGCCAGACTAAAGTCGCACTTTGGACGCGCTACATGGTGCGGTTCATGCCGACATCCGAAATGAATAAGGCTGCCGCCCCTAAGAACGCCGTGTCTTTGTCGAACGCTGATAACTCTATCCGCACGGTCTGAAACGCCCCTGACAGCGCGTAGCGTGCCGCCCACCGCTTGACCTCGTCCAGACAAAATTCCAGTCCCCACGCGACGCTGCCGCCCAGCACAATCATCTCCGGGTTGAAGATGTTGACAAGGTTGCCAAGGGCTGCGCCCAGAGCGTGTGCCACGCGGTCCACCACTTGCTGCGCCAGCGGGTCGCCGCGACGAGCAGAGAGGAGAACATCTGCGGCAGACTGCAGCGGAAAAGGGTTGCTCGACCTACCCTCCTCCTGTAGTTCCTGCGCCTGTTCCACGATGTGCGGTCCTGCCGCGTAAGCCTTGAGGCAGCCACGACTGCCGCAGGTGCAGGGGCGTCCGTCGAGTTGCACAGTGGCATGACCGATTTCGCCTGCGAAGCCCGACGTGCCGCGCAGCAGTTGTCCGCTGGTGACAATCGCGCCGCCCACGCCCGTGCCAAGCGCAAGGTAGAGGAAATCGTTCACGCCCTGCGCTTTCCCAAACAGCATCTCACCCATCGCCATCGCGTTCACATCGTTGTCCAGCACGACGGGCAAGCCATATTCTTGCTCCAACAGGTCACGCAGCGGGATGTCCGCCAGCTCCTGGAGTTTGAGTGCATCTGCCCTCAACTTGCCCGCCTTGAAATCCACCATCCCCGGCGCGCCGACGCCGATGCCCGCGACGGAGCAATTATGGGCGGAGGCACGTCCTATCATGTGTTGAATGACACGCTTCAGCGTGGCAACAGCGTCACCGTCCACGGAGCGGCTGGATGCGGAGAGCGAGGACACAACCTGCCCCTCGCGCGTCACCAAACCAGTGGCGATGCGCGTGCCGCCGATGTCAATGCCCAGCACAACGGGGTTCATGGGGTTCAAAGGGTTCAGGGGGTTCAGGGGTTCATGAGCTCATGAACCTCATGAACTCATGAACCCCATGAACCTATTATCCCGTGCCCACCAGCACTTTGCGTGGCACCGCCTCCTGCACGATTTCCTCGTAGGAGGCGCGGCGCACTTGCTCTTTACCGTTGATGTAAGTGATGCGCAGTCGCACGCGCTGTTTGGCGGGGCGCCCCTCCTGCACGACTTTGATAGTGCCGCGCGGCAGCGCAGGCGTCTTCATGCGCACCGTCCATGGGGCGGTAGCGTCTACAATCCGCGTCTCTTCGACGCGGGTGATAACGGTCAGCGGCGGATTGCCGCCAGCGATGGTAATGTGGTCGCCGACGCGCAGGCGGTAAACGTCCACGCCGGGATTGTAAAACTGCAAGTCGGTCAGCGTGACGCCGAAGCGCCGCGCGATGCCGATGAACGTATCGCCGGGTTGCACAACGTAGGACGTGGCTTCCTGCACGGGACGGGTGAGAACCTCGACGGCTTCCGTCAGCGTTTTCAGGGCTGCCCGCGCCCGCTGCGCCGTCGTGAGGACCGGCTTGACGCGCACCGTTTCCTTGAACTGCGCCGAGATGAGCCGCGCGCCGCGCGGGACGTAGTGCCTTTGCACTCTCTCCAAACAGCGTTGGGCATCGGCTTCGGTGGGCAGCGCGACCCAGGGCTTGTCGTTCACGTAAATCGTGAAGACGCGCACGGCGGGCGTGAGGGCGCGCGCCAGTTCCCGCCGCGCCTCGTCCCACGCCATCACCCGCGTGCCGCGCGCTTCAATCGGATGGATGATGACCTGCTGACGGAAGGTGACGAGTTGGGGCTGCTCCAGAAAATACTGCTTTCGCAGCATGTCAAGGAGGTTCTGCGCCGTGCGCTCGTTCGCCACAACCGCGACGGACTTGCCATTGACCAAAACGACTGCCACGTGCATCGGGAAAGCAAGGCGGTAGACGATGAACAACAATCCACCGATGATGGAGATATACAGCACCCGCTCCACCGACATGCGGCGCTTGGGGTAAACGACGATCTCATCAAGCGCCATAGCCGACCACCTGCCCTACGGAGGAACCCACCGTATTGGGATGTTCCACCGTTAATTTTAGCATAGGCGCGATGAGGTGAGACGACTTGGTAAAAAAATAGCCAGGATGAACAGGATGCAGCAGGATTGAGATAAGAAATCCTCATCCCTCATCTTTGGCCTCCTGTTCATGGCGTCAGCAGAAAGTCAGGTAGTAGGTGCCTTCTGTTCTGCCCTCGGTGGTTCGCGGAACAACGCCCCGAAGATGAGCGCGCACAGGACGGTGATGACCACAGGCACAGTAAACACTGCCCCGTAGTTAGTTACCTTGGTCGCGCTGTCCGTAAAAATATCCTTGAGCCAACCGGCAAACAGGCTGCCGATCAGTAACCCGATCCCCAAGACGGCAACGTTGATGAGCGACTGCGCCGAAGAGCGGATGTCTTTCGTCGCCACCATATCGGTGTAAATGAAGGCAACCACAAAGAAAAAAACGTAACAGAATCCGTGCAGCGCCAACGAGGCAATCGCCAGCCAAACCATCGCGGGCACCGTTGTGTAGAGCGGCCAGGCGAGCGCAAAGATGAGGTAACGAATGGGCCAAGCGAGGATGCCGATGAGCATGGAGGTGCGCACGCCCCAGCGCGGCAGGGCGTAGGGGAGCAGCCACGCCATCGTGAAGATTTCAGCGATCTGAGCAATCGTCATCCAGGCGGGGAGGTTCGCCGAGGTAATCCCTACTGTGGGACCGATGGTCTGTAAGTAGGGGAAGGTCAGGACATAATACAACTGCAGTTCCGTCGCCACCACGAACGCCACGATGAAGAAGACCAGATAATTACGGTCGCGCAGCAGCACCATCGCCTCGCGAAAGGCTAAGGGGTCGGGGGCCTCTTTGGTGGGGGGAGTGTGCGGCAGCGCGAAGGAGAACAAGCCCATGAGGAGCGAAATCACCCCGCCCAGCATAAAGGCATCGAAGTAGGGCGCCTCTTCCGTGCCGAACTGGGTGCGCATAAACGTGAGCGCCCAGTTGGCTACAATCCAACCGATGGTGCCCCAAACCCGCAAAGGACCAAAGTCGCGCTCCGGGTCGCGGACGTGATGAAATGCGAGCGAGTTGGTCAACGCCAGCGTGGGCGCAAATAGGAGGCAGTAAAGGAGCATCAGCCCCAGCATAGGGGGCAGGGTGGTCGTGAATGACATGACGATCAACACGATACCACCTAACAGTTGGCAGATGCCCAACGCGACTTGCGCAGGCAGCCAGCGGTCGGCGACCTGTCCGCCCGTGAACGGCGTGAGCAGGTTCGCCAGCGGCAGCGCCGAGTAAATGACACCCAATCCCCAACCTGCAAACTTCAGCCGCGCTTCCAAATACCCCGACAGCGCGGGAGCGTAGGCGCCCCAAATCGCATACTGCAAGAACATCATGAGGCTCAAGCGAAACCGCACGTCGAAACTCATGGGATGTTGACTCCTTGCTCCTCTCCGCGACGGCGTCGCGGGCGACTTGGTGGTGAATAGTGAATGGCCAGAGGCATCCGTGAGCTATTGACCATTCACCATCATCCATCTCCAATCAATCGTTTCATCTTCTCCTCCACCCGTGCCATCAGCGCGTCCACCTGCTCGCGGCGGCGGACGGTTTGCACGATGTCATCGCAGGTGATGGGTGGGCCGAAGCGCACCGTCGTGCGCCGAAACGCCGGGCGCGGGATGACCGAACCGTAGGGAATGATGCGCTCTGTGCCCAGCAAACCGACCGGCACAATCGGCACGCGCGTCCGCAGCGCAATCAACCCGACGCCCGGCTCCAGCGGCTGAAACGCGCCGGTGGGGCTGACGCGCCCTTCGGGGAAAATGACCACTGCTTCCCCTTTTTCCAGCAACGCCTCGATGCGTCGAATCGCCCGCCGGTCGGCGGCGTCCCGCTTGATGGGGATGGCGTGGAAGAAGCGCATGACCGACCCCAGAATCGGGATGTCGAACAGTTCCTCCTTCGCCACGAACCACAGCGGGCGCGGGGCAGCCGCCCCCACCGCCACCGGGTCGCAATCGCTGCGGTGGTTGGGTGCCAGAATCACGCCGCCCACGCGCGGCACGTTCCCCGCGCCCTCCACGCGCAACCCGCCCAGTAGGGCGAAAATTCCCCTGCCCACAACCTTCATCGCCGGGTAGAGCGTCTCATAAGCGTCCACCGATTTCCTCTCCCGATGCACGTTGTGGGATGGAGTATAACATAAACGAACGGCAGAGGCAAAACGACGATAGTTGAAGCCTGACGACTTGGCTACCCGCATCGGTGGGTTTTGTCATGCTGTGACGGGACGGAAAAGGAATCACCCCCGCGCCGTCGAATGGTCTCGCCGATGAAAAGCATCACGCTCAAATCTATTGTGCTGGGTCTTCTGCTCATTCCCCTCAACTGCTACTGGGTCACGGTGGTGGAGGTGCGATGGTATACGCTGGACGGGAGTTGCCTACCGCTGTTTGTCACCCCGCTGTTTATGCTCTTTGCGGTCACCGTCCTAAACTTGGCGATGCAGAGGTGGCGGGCGCGATGGGCGCTGACGCAGGGCGAGTTGCGCGTGGTTTACATCATGCTGGTCATGTCCAGCACGCTCAACGGACACGACATGATTCAGAACCTGTTCGGGAGCATCGCTCATGCCTATCAGTTCAACACGCCCGCCAACCAATGGAGCGCGCTGTTCTTCGATTATCTGCCCCGCTGGCTGCTTATGGGGGAGGCGGACGCGCTCAAAGCCTTTTATGACGGTGGCCGTTCTATCTACTCTCTGGCGGCCTTGCGCCCGTGGCTCGTCCCCTTGGGCAACTGGGCGGTCATCGTGCTGGCAATGATTCTGGTGATGCTTTGCCTCAACATTCTGCTGCGCCGCCAGTGGACGGAGAAAGAGAAGTTAGGCTTCCCGCTGATTCAACTCCCCCTGCAACTGACGATGGGCGGCGGTGAAGGGACGTTGTTCCGCAACAGAATGATGTGGGCAGGGTTCGCTGTCGCCGGTTCCATCGTGCTGATGAACGGCTTGCACGTGCTCTATCCACAAGTGCCGTATCTTGCCATCATCAAGCAATACGACCTGCGGCAGCACATCACCGAGCGCCCGTGGACGGCGATTCGGCGCATGACGATCTCGATGTATCCCTTCGCCATCGGACTGGCGTTTTTCCTGCCGACCGACCTTTCGTTTTCGTGTTGGTTCTTCTACGTTCTCCGCATGGCGGAGGAAGTGTTGGGAGCGATGTTCGGTTGGGAGAAGGCGAAGGGCTTCCCCTACTTCAACCAGCAAGCCAGCGGGGCGTGGCTTGCGCTGGCTCTCATCGCGCTGTGGGGCTGTCGCCGCGTGTTCCGCGAGGCGTGGCAGACGGCGTGGCAGCATCGGGTCAAGGGTGTCACACCGAACAACCCTCAACCCGCAACTCTCAACCCTGAGGTTCGCATCCTCCGCTGGGCGTTCGTCGGGCTGGGGTTTGGCACGGCGCTACTTGTCGGCATCACAATGCTGGCGGGGATGTCGCTCTGGGTTGCGGTGTTGTTTTACGCCATTTACTTTTTGCTCGCCCTGGCAATAACGCGCGTGCGGGCGGAGTTAGGCACGCCGCATGAGATTTACTTCGTCAACCCGCAACGGATTCTGGTGGAGACACTTGGCACGCAGACGTTAGGGGTAAGGAACCTCACGGTGCTGTCAGTGTTCTACTGGTTTAACCGCTGCTACCGCTGCCACCCCATGCCCAACCAGATGGAGGCGTTCAAAATCGGCGAGCAGTCGCGGATGGAAACGGGCAAACTCATCGGTGTGATAGCCTTGGCGACGATTGCCGGGCTGCTGTTTTCCTACTGGGCGAACCTGCACGTCTGCTACACGCAAGGCGCGACAGCGAAATGCGTCGGCTTCAAACGCTGGGTCGGTCACGAATCGTTCGCCAACCTGCAAACCTGGATTAACGCTCCCGTCCAGCCTGAAGCCACCAACCTCGGCTTCATCGCTGTCGGCTTCCTCCTCACCCTCGGCTTGAAGGCGCTGCGCTCGCATTTCACCGCCTTACCCTTCCACCCTGCCGGGTATGGGCTGGCTGTCAGTTTTGCGATGGACTATTTCTGGTTCGCCTTTTTCATCAGTTGGCTCATCAAAATCGCCGTCCTGCGCTACGGTAGCCTGAAAACCCACAAGAAAGCCATCTCCTTCATGCTGGGCATGATTTTGGGGGATTACATCTGCGGCTCGATCTGGGCGATTATCGGTCCCACGCTGGGGCGGGAGACTTACAAGATCTTCATCTGAGCGTTCCCTACCCCTTCCCAAGGGGAGGGGAGTTCTTCTCGGCGTCACCGCAAGGAGGGGAACTCCGACCGCTCCTCACCCCTCCTTGGTTAAGAAGGGGAACATCGTGACTTTCAAGACAACCTCTAAGCGAAAGTGCCAGAGTTCACACTGTGGGCTCCGTTTGGCAGCGAACGGGGGTTTTCAAGACGTGCTCTAAGGTTACTCGGGATCCTCCTCAATCGTGAACATCGTCCGCCGCAGTTGGGCATATTGCATCCGCTTCACGTGACCATCGCACCACAGCGTCACGAATCCACCGTGATGGGCGGAGTCCCAATGTTCTACACCCGCGCGGGGGTCGGGGGTGGTGGGCGTGCCACCTTCCTGCCCGATGTTGCACATCTCGGCGGAAATCTGGTGCTCCCAAACAATGAGCGTGGAGGCGGGGCGCGGCACGGCGGCATCGGGCTGCCCCTGGGGGGAGGTCTCCGTGCGCCCCCAGAAAACACCCTCCCAGCCATTGATGGGATACCGTGCCTCCGGTATCTTGCGGGAAGGACACCGCCGCACGCCGTCGTCGCGAATGTAGGGGTCAATCAAACCCTCCCTACCCGGCTGGACTTCCATCCATATCCGATTGCCCAACCGCATAGGCACGTAATGTCCGTAGTCCTGCAGATACATCGCAATCGCCATTCCGATCTGTTTCAGGTTGCTGGCGCAGACCGTTTGCCGCGCTTTCTCACGGGCTTGAGCGAACACCGGCATGAGCATCGCAGCAATGAGGGTGATGATGGCGATGACGATGAGCAGCTCCATGAGGGTAAAGCCGCGATGTTTCATGGACCCCCTCCCTCCGGTAGTTTAGAGCCTATGCGAAAACTCTCCCCTCCTTATCAAGGAGGGGTTGAGGGAGGTCAGCATAACGCCGAGAACCTCCTGTGGTCCCCTTGCGCAAGGGGACAGTGAGGTTTTCGGATAGGCTCTTAGTTCTTCTTTTTCTCCTCCTTCGGCGGCGCGATGCGATAGCGGCACATGCCATCGCCGCAGGGGAGGTGCTTGTCGCGCACGAGGTCAACGCCCAACACGGCGCGGAACAATTCCATCTCGTAGTGACACGCCTGCGGGAATTTCTGCGCCACGTCGAAGATGGGGCAGTGGTGTTCGGTCAGCATCAACTCGCCGTCGAGGGTTTCAACCTCTGCCATGAAACCGTCCTCGTCGCAGATGCGGGCTAACTCCTTGACCTTTTCCTCGAAAGGCAAGCCCTGTGTGCGAGCGAGGATGGCTTCTTTCTGCTGTTGCATGCGCCGCGCGAAGAACTGATCTATCTTTTTGTCCTTGCGGCTCTGGCTGAGGTAATCCACGATCTGCAGCAGCAACGCCGTCGCCGTCTGCGCAAAGAATCGGTCAGCGGCGGGGGTCGGACGATAGAGGATGCGCGGGCGACCCCGCCCGGACAGGGTGAGTTCCTCGCGCATCACCAGACCATCCCGTTCGAGCAGGGCGAGGTGCTGACGCACCCCAACCTCGGTGATAGCGGTCGCCTGCGCCAACTCGGGCACCGTCATGCTCTTGTTCTTCTTGAGCAACGTCAAAATCTGTTGTCGTCGAGCGCCTAATCTATCGTGCATAGGTGTGCCTCCTCAGTGAATTTTCACCTCTTATTATAACCTGCATGTGCCGCAAGGAGAAGAATCCCAATTTTTTAATCCGACAGTTGACAAAAAAGGGCAAGGGAGATATGCTGGAAGTAAACTACAACCACGGGGCGGATGCCCCGTTCGTCACATCAGGGGGGATTTCGCATGTCAACCTCAACGGCTACGGATTTCATTCGCGTCGGAACGTTGGAAGAAGTTAAAGCCAAAGGCTGCGTTGTCGTCAGCGGGGTGGACCGCCCGATTGCCGTGTTCTACCATAACGGTGAAGTGCGGGCGGTGGACAACCGCTGCCCGCACTTGGGCTTTCCGTTGCATCGCGGCTCGGTGCAGGACGGCATCCTCACCTGCCACTGGCATCACGCCCGCTTCGACCTCCGAAGCGGCTGCACGTTTGACCTGTGGGCGGACGATGTGCCGACCTGCGCGGTCGAGATCCGCGACGGCGAGGTGTGGGTCTGCGGCAGTTGCCACTACGCCGACGCTAAAGCCCACTGGAAAAATCGCCTGCGCGAAGGGATGGAACAGAACATTAGCCTCATCATCGCCAAAGCCATCTTGGGGTTGATGCAGGCAGGGGTAGATTACCGCGACATCGTGCGCGACGCCGCGCTGTTCGGAGCCCGCTATCGCGACGGCTGGGCGAGCGGCATGACAATTCTGACAGCGATGGCGAACCTCGTCCCCTCTCTGCCCGAGGAGGAGCAATTTCTGGCGCTGTATCAGGGCTTGCGTCGCGTGGCGAATGATTGCGCGGGGGAGGTGCCGCGCCGCGACCGCCATCCGCTCGAAACGGACGAAGTTGACTATGCAACCCTGAGACGCTGGCTGCGCTACTGGACGCTGGTGCGCCATCGCGACGGCGCTGAGCGCACCCTGCTGACCGTCATTGCGCACGCTGCGTCGCCTGCGGAAGTTGCCGACCTGATGTTCACCGCCGTCACCGACCGCTACTATGCCGACG
>JANWYM010001049.1 GCA_025055355.1 Abditibacteriales bacterium | reverse complement strand
AGATTAGGTCTTCCATAAAATCAGAGAAGAAAGCAGGTAAAGAAGGAAAGAGGGGAAAACGGGTTTGCCTAGTTTCCTTCGTTGGCTTCCTTTCCCGTTTCCAAAAGTCCGTCCACGAACTTGACGGCGTCAAACTCTGCGAAGTCGTCGAAGTGCTCGCCCGTCCCGACGAACAGGATGGGCAAGCCTAGCTCACGCCGGATGGCGAATGCCATTCCGCCTTTGGCCGAGCCGTCGAGCTTGGCGAGGATGACGCCGGTCAGGCCGCCGGCCTGGTGGAAGCCGTGCGCCTGTGACAATGCGTTCTGGCCTGTGACGGCGTCCAGCACCAGAAGGCTCTCATGTGGTGCGCCCGGCAGCGCCTTGCCGATGACGCGCATCACCTTCTTCAGTTCCTCCATCAGGTTGAACTTGGATTGTAAACGGCCGGCCGTGTCCACAAGCAGAACATCCACCGATCGTGCCCGTGCGGCCATCACCGCATCGTAAGCCACTGCGCCGGGGTCGGCGTTGGGCTGGCCGGCGAT
>JANWYM010001048.1 GCA_025055355.1 Abditibacteriales bacterium | reverse complement strand
GAACTGGGCCTGGGCGTGCCCGACATCACGGAAGCCTTCGCCGAGCTTTGGCCCGAAGCCGAGCCGGTGCTTACGGTGGAGGAAGGGCTGGAGTTATTGGCGAAGAGGGTTGAACCGCAAAGAGGCGAAGGACGCAAAGGGTAACTCGAAGGGAAAAACTTCGCATTCTTCGCGGCTTCGCGGTGAAGAATGGAACTGCCAAGAGGCAAAGACGCAAAGGATAACGAAAGGAGAAAACTTTGCGCTCTTCGCGGCTTTGCGGTTAACGTTCAATGTCCGAGTTTCAACGACCGATGGAACCCTGGCCGGCGCTGGCGCCGTATGTGCGCAAGGTGCAGCTGCGCTCGGGGCTGACGCTGTTCGCCTTCGAGGCCGGTGCGCCCGACGCGCCGCCGCTGTTGCTGATCCATGGCCTGGGCGACGAGGCCGATACGTGGCGGCACGTCTTCCTGCCGCTGGCCGAGCGCTATCACGTTATTGCGCCCGACCTGCCCGGCTTTGGCCGCAGCGACAAACCGCGCCGAACGTA
>JANWYM010001047.1 GCA_025055355.1 Abditibacteriales bacterium | reverse complement strand
GAAGGAGGGGTCGCGCGGCGGCTAACCACGAGCCTGAGCGCGGTGATAACCCCACGCTACTCGCCCGACGGGCAGTGGCTCGCCTTCGTGGCGCGGGACGAGGGACATCCTGAAGTGTATGTGATGACCGCCGACGGGGGCGAGCCGAGACGCCTGACTTATCAGGGTGCGGCGCGCGTCGAAGTCGTCGGCTGGACGCCCGACGGGATGGAGGTCATCTACAACAGCACCGCCGGACGCCCCCCGCGCGAGGTCGTCCTCTGGCGCGTCGCGCTGGAGGGCGGACTACCCGTCCAGTATCCCTACGGCTTGGCGAACCATATCAGCTTCGGACCGAACGGCGCGGTGATTCTGGGCAGGCACACGGGCGACCCCGCCCGCTGGAAACGGTATCGCGGCGGTACAGCCGGCGTGTTCTGGATCGACCGCACAGGCGACGGCGAATTCGTGCGCTTCAAACCCACCGAAGGCGACCTGACCGCCCCGATGTGGATTGGCGAGCGCATCTATTTTGTGTCCGACCATGAAGGC
>JANWYM010001046.1 GCA_025055355.1 Abditibacteriales bacterium | reverse complement strand
CACAGCTCGTACACCTGCGTGTAGCGATTGAGCGGACGATTGGTCGCGGCGACGAACACGCTGTAGGTGCCGTTGGAGCCGCCGCCGGCGTGCCAATCCTGCTGGAGGGGATAGGAGTCCGCGTGGTCGTCGGCGTAGAGGTGATAGGCGATGCCGATTTGCTTTTCGTTGTTCAAACACCGGGTCTGCTGAGCCTTGGCCTTGGCACGACCCAGGGCCGGCAGGAGCAGGCTCGCGAGAATGGCGATGATGGCGATCACGACGAGGAGTTCGATCAGCGTAAACGCCCGAATGAAAGGCTGGTGTCCGGTCTGCATGGGACAATTGGGTTTAAGTCTGCCGAGACGCTACGCCGCCGGGAAGGCGTGTCAAACGGGGTCTTGGCACCGGCCGGCCCCGGTCAGACAGGGCAGGCCGGGCTGAAAGGGTCTCCGGCCGACGGGCGGGCAGCGGCGCGCCGCATCCCTGGCTGGGACGGCTTCACAGTTCCCGCAGCGCCGCCGCCACGGGCAGTCGCGCGGCGCGGATGGCCGGCAGCA
>JANWYM010001045.1 GCA_025055355.1 Abditibacteriales bacterium | reverse complement strand
GTCAAGGTGAAGGCTCTGCAGCATCGGGGGGCTCCCACGGAAGATCGGCGGCGGCACGCCGACAGGCGGAGATGAGCGGCCGAAGCCCCCGCCGCAGTCCGCGACGCCACGGCGCAACAGCGCGCTCCCAAGCGGCGTAGAAGGCGAGGCGGCCGGCCTTGCCGAGAACCACGGCCTCGCCGTCGCGGCTGAAATGGGCTTTGCGAAGGGTTTCCTCGGCGAATAGGCGCCAGACGAAGCGGTCGATCGGGCCACGCAACGGCTCGACCAAGTCGCAAGCGAGAGACGCACGGCCGGGGGCGAGAGCGTGCAGGAATCCGACCGCGGGGTCGAGACCCGCAACATGGGCCTCCCGCACGGCCTCGGCGAAGGCGAGTGTGTAGGCGAGCGATAGGGTCGCGTTGACCGGGTCGCGCGGCGGCCGGCGGTTGCGGCCCGAAAAGCCGAGCGACGGCGGGAACACCTCGCACAGAGCCGAGAAATAGGCTGCCGCCGCTGCTCCCTCCTGGCCCGAAAGCGAAGCGAGGGAGCCAGGCGGCT
>JANWYM010001044.1 GCA_025055355.1 Abditibacteriales bacterium | reverse complement strand
CCGCGCCCGCCGCACTTCGTCTCTGAAGGTCTGCGTCGCGTTCGGGGTCACGCCGTTGCTGGCGGTAATCGTCACAGTGAAGGTTCCGCCCGCCGTCGGCGTCCCGCTAATGGTCGCCGTGCCGTTGGCGTTGGGCGTGAACGTGACCCCGGACGGCAGCGTGCCGCTCAGGCTCAGCGTCGGCGCCGGGTAGCCGGTCGTCGTGACCGTAAATGAGCCAGGCTGCCCGACGGTGAACGTGGCGTTGTTGGCGCTCGTGATCGCCGGCGCCCGCCCCACGCTCAGCGTGACGGTCGGCACCGCATGGGGCGTGACGCCGTTGCTCGCCGTGATCGTGATCGTACACGTCCCGGTTGCAGTTGGCGTGCCGCTGATTGTCGCCGTGCCGTTAGCGTTGGGCGTGAACGTGACCCCGGACGGCAGCGTACCACTGTAGCTCAGGGTTGGGACCGGGTAACCGGTGGCGGTGACGGTGAACGCGCCGTGCTGCAAGGAAGTGAAGGTCGTCGTGCTGGCGCTGGTAATCGCTGGCGCTTCGCCGAC
>JANWYM010001043.1 GCA_025055355.1 Abditibacteriales bacterium | reverse complement strand
CCTGGCAAAGCAGAAGAGGCTAGGCGTGGTCGCCGGCACACAACGCCGCCATCAGAAGGGCTACATCGAGACCATCAAGCGCATCCACGATGGCGCCATCGGCAGGGTCGTGGCGGCGCAGTGCTACTGGAACCAGGGCGGCTTGTGGAAGTGGGACCGCCAGCCGGGCATGAGCGATATCGAGTGGCAAATCCGCAACTGGCTCTACTTCACCTGGCTCTCCGGCGACCACATCGTGGAGCAGCACATCCACAACCTCGATGTCATCAACTGGGTGCTGCAGGCGCATCCTGTGAAGTGCGTGGGCATGGGCGGACGACAGGCGCGTACCGACCCCGCGTATGGTCACATCTACGACCACTTCGCCATTGAGTACGAGTATCCAGGCGGCGTGCGCGTGCTGAGCATGTGTCGCCAGATAGACGGCTGCGCCAACCGTGTGGGCGAGTACGTCATCGGCACGGAAGGAGTAGCCGACCCCGGCGGCTGGATTCGCGGCAAGGTGCAGTGGCGCAACGAGGGAGGCAACAACCCCTACGTGCAGGAGCA
>JANWYM010001042.1 GCA_025055355.1 Abditibacteriales bacterium | reverse complement strand
GCTCAGAATGACAGGAGGGTGAACACCATGTTTGGATGAGACACGCGAGGAGGTGTGCAACATGACCGAACGTCATCGTTCCGATAAGAATCTCACCCGCAGAGATTTCCTCAAGACATCGCTTGGCGCAGGTACCGTAGCGCTGGCGTCGGGTGTGCTGGGCTGGAACTACGCCTGGGCAGGCGGTAGCGACCGTATCCGGGTGGGCGTCATCGGCTGCGGTGGACGCGGCACGGGCGCGGCGAGGGACGCCGTGCAAGCCGCCGAAGGCGTGGAAATCTGGGCGCTGGGCGACCTGTTCCAGGACCGGGCGGAAGGCGCGTTCAACGCGCTACAAAAGGAACTGGGCGACCGATTCAAGGTCACACGCGAGCGCGTCTTCTGGGGATTCGACAACTACCTGAAAGTCATCCAGAGCGGCGTGGATATGGTGATTCTCGCCGAGCCGCCCGGCTTCCGCCCCATCCACTTTAAGGCAGCAGTAGAGGCGGGCAAGCACGTGTTTATGGAGAAGCCCGTCGCGGTCTGTCCCGCTGGGGTGCGCATGGTGCTGGAGGC
>JANWYM010001041.1 GCA_025055355.1 Abditibacteriales bacterium | reverse complement strand
CGAGAGCGGTCATCGCCTCCGGCTTGCGGAAGCGGGCCAGGTGCCAGGCGCCGTCCGCCACGGTGCCGAAGCCGAGCACCTCCTGCGACCCGTCCGCTTCGATCAGTTCCCAGGTCGTCACCGCCGCTTCATCGCCGACGCCAACCGCTTCCACCTCGAAATGTTCCCGCAGCAAGGCCCGCAGGGCCTCGCCGGACAACTCCGGCAGATCGCTGACGAGCCGATGGGTCGGCAGAATCCGCAGTCCCGGATCGCTCATGCCGACCAGCATCATCAGGACGAAGTTGGCGGGGGCATTGTCGTCGGCGAGTTGCCCGGCCTGCCGCAGTTCCTCGCGGTAGCGCAAGGCGGTTTCGTAGCGGTGATGACCGTCGGCGATGAACACCGGCCGCGGATACAGGAGCCGTTGTACGTCCGCGATACGGTGCAGGTCCCGGAGCGGCCAGAAGCGGCTGACGACGCCGAGATGATCGACCGCTTCCAAAGGCGGCTGCCGTCGCACGGCGTCGTCGAGAAGCTGCTGCACGCTGCATTCGGGATCGGGATACAGGCCGAAGATG
>JANWYM010001040.1 GCA_025055355.1 Abditibacteriales bacterium | reverse complement strand
CCCGGTGTTCGCCCAGGCACGGGAGAACGCACGTAAGGCGAAGAGCATCAGCAACCTGAAGCAGCTGGCTTTAGGGCACTTGATGTATGCGCAGGACTACGACGAGACGCTGGCTCCCGCATTCCACTCGCTGCAGCAGTGCCCCCGCGACGGCGGCGGCACTGACATCTGTCACTGGCAGGATTACGTGCGACCTTACACCACCAACAGCCGTTTCAGCGAAGCCTCGGCGGGGATTCTGGCTTCCCCCAACTGGCGCAAGAGCGCTCCGGCGGCGGACGCCTCGGGGAGAACGCTGGACAGCGTGTGCGGCGGTCATGAGCCGACCTGCCGACGGACAGGTCTTTATGCAGGTCTCTCTTATGCGATGAACCTCGTCGTCACCTGGCGAGCCTCTGGGGCGGCAGGTGCCGTTGCCGGCTTACCGGGACAACTCAGCTCCTTCGCCGAGCCAGCCAACATCGTGGTGCTGACCGAAGCACTGGACCGCATCCTCCTCTTCATCGGGGGGATTAACCCGGGTCGGCTCTCGGTCGACAACGCCTCGTGGGGCAAGGTGCA
>JANWYM010000103.1 GCA_025055355.1 Abditibacteriales bacterium | reverse complement strand
CAGCCTCATCGCCCCCCGCGCCCTCATCGTCGAAGCGAGCTGCCATCCCCAAATCAGCGGGCCGCCCGCCCCGCGCAACGGACGCAGCGGCGCCGCGCCTGGCGTCCTCACCACCCCACCGCTCGCCGCCGTCGAAGCCGAGTTCGCCCGCGCGCAGCAACTGGTCGAGGGACTCAACCCGCCTGCTCCCTTCACGCTGATCAAAACTCGCGGCGGCAACGGCTTGCCCGGTAGCAACGCCACGCTGACCGCCTTTCTCAGCGCATTAGGACTGAAGCGGAAGCCCGCACTTGGGCAGGGTCAGTCTCCCCTCCGGGCAGAACATCCTCAGTTCGACCCCGCACCGCGCCTGAAACGCCAGTTCGACCAACTTGTTGACCACACCCAGCACCTCCTGCGCGAAGCCGAGTTCCGCCGCGCTGCGTTCTGGTCGAAAGCGAGCGATGCGAACGTGGAGCAATGGCAGGAGAGTTGTCGCTGGTATCGAGACTATCTCTGGGAGGAAGTCATCGGTCGCTTGCCACCCGCGAACGTTCCCCCCAACCCGCGCACGCGGCTGGTTTACGACGAGCCCGCCTATCGCGGCTACGAAGTCGTCCTGGACGTTTATCCCGACGTTTTCGCCTACGGCATCCTGCTTTTGCCCAAGGACATCCAAGAGGGCGAGCGCCGCCCTGTTGTGGTCTGCCAGCACGGATTGGAAGGACGCCCCCAAGACGTCGCCGACCCGAAGGTGAACAACCCCTCCTACAACCAGTTCGCATGCCGCCTCGCCGAGCGCGGCTTCATCACCTACGCCCCGCAAAACCCTTACATCGGCGGGGATAACTTCCGCGTGTTGCAGCGCAAACTCAACCCGCTGAAAAAGTCGCTGTTCGCTATCATCGTGCGCCAGCACGAGCGCACCTTGGAGTGGCTCTCTTCTCTACCGTTCATCGACCCCCAGCGCATCGCGTTTTACGGGTTGAGTTACGGCGGCAAGACCGCCATGCACGTGCCGGCTCTGCTGGAGCAGTATTGTCTTTCCATCTGCTCGGCGAACTACAACGAGTGGGTTTGGAAGAGCGCCTCCATGCGCCACCATTACAGTTACATCTTCACCGGCGAATACGAGATGTTTGAGTTCGACTTGGGGAACACCTTCAACTACGCGGAGATGAGTTGGCTCATTTGCCCCCGCCCGTTCATGGTCGAGCGCGGGCACCACGACGGCGTCGCGCCCGACGAATGGGTGGCATACGAATACGCCCGCACCCGGCGCCGCTACAACCTGCTCGGCATCGGCGACCGCACCGAGATGGAGGTGTTCAACGGAGCGCACGCCATTCACGGCGTCGGAACGTTTGAATTTCTGCACCGGCACCTGAAGTGGCGGCGAAGAGACTAACGCTGCCACAGGAGTTGCGACTTCCGTTCCCCGCTAAGGGCCTATCCCCATTTTTGCTTTGTGCCTCTCGCTCAACCCCATCGGGCCGAACGCCCAGCCCACCATCAGTTAAAAGTTTTTAAGTTTGATATAAATCAATGTCAACGCCCGTCGCCTGAGTTAAACAGAAAAACGAGGCAGCGTTGCAGCAAGCCCTTCGGACTTGCTGTATCGCTCCCTACCATTTAGAGAGGGGAATAGGTGATGAGGACGTCGAGGTGTCAAGGGTTCACGCTGATCGAACTGTTAGTGGTCATCGCCATCATCGCGATTTTGGCGGCAATTCTGCTGCCGGTGTTCGCGCAGGCGCGGGAGAAAGCGCGGGCGGCATCATGCACCAGCAACTTCCGCCAGTTAGGTTTAGCGATGCGGCAATACGCTCAGGACTACGATGAGCGGACGCCACCGGTGCGGGTGGGGTTGCCCAGTCGTCAGATGCCAGGGGCGCGCTGGGGCTGTTACGACCCCGCTTGGTTAGGGGGGATGCCGGCGGTCTACCACCCTTACGATGTCTATCAGCCCTACATCAAGAACTCGCAGGTGTTGATCTGCCCCTCCAACCCGACGCGCAGTTATGGCAACGACGCAGCGCTACAAAATGAATACTACCCGCCCGGCAGCCGGCAGGGGGCGGCAACTTACGCCGTCAACTTCGCCATGCACGTCAGCGGCGATGGGAGTTGGAATGGGCGCGTGGAGGCTTCCGTCACTCGTCCAGCCACCACGATTGCCATGTTTGAGACGTGGTGGACTTGTCCCGACTTAGGCTGGTGGGCTTTGCACGGCGCCGACCTGTGGGTGCATAACAGAGGTATGAACACTGTGTATGCAGATGGGCATGTCAAATGGATTAAAATCTGGCAGACGCTGCGCGCCAAGGACTCGGGCAATCTGGACGACAACCACTGGTGGTCTATTTTTGTGGACAGTTCTCCGCGTTGGGGCGACCTCAACTGGCTGCGGGATCGAGAGATCGAAGCCATCAACAATATCCGGCAGCATAACCCGGAGCCTCGTTAGGAGGGAACAACGATGCGAAGAGAAATCAGCGTGACTGCGGCGGTCGCGATTGTGGTCGTCCTGGTCGCCATTATCGCGGGAGTGGGCTACAAATTCCTGAGGACTTCCCCCCCGCCACCGGCAGGGGGCCCAGGGCAAATAGGCAAAACGGCTGCGCCCATGCCTTCGCCCGCAACAAGACCCGGACTGCCTCACAGGGGGCAGTAAGTTCTTCCCCTTTGACGCAGGTCCCTACCCGCGCCAAAACGGGAAGTGACAAGGTGGGATCGGGGGATTCGGAGAGGTTTACTCTTCATCCGTCAGGTTGTGTTTTTTCATTTTGCCGATCAAAGTCGTGCGGTTGATGCCCAACGCTTTGGCGGCGCGGCTGCGGTTCCAGCCGGAGGCGGTGAGGGCGTTCAAGATAGCGAGGCGTTCGCATTGTTCTAACTGCTCTTCCAGCGTGCCGGAGAAGAGGGGCGCGGGGGCAGTCGCGGCGGGGGGCGACGAGGCATTGCGAATTTCTTGGGGAAGGTCGGCGAGGGTGATGCTGCTGCCGCGCCCCAACACCAGCGCGCGCTGAATGAGATGCTCCAACTCGCGCACGTTGCCGGGGAAGGTGTAGCGCTGCAAAGCCGCCAGGGCTTCGGAAGTGATGTTCTTGACCTCGCGGCGAATTTTGCCCTTGTGCTTCTCCAGAAAGTGCTGCGCCAGCAAGGGGATGTCGCTGGCGCGCTCGCGCAGCGGGGGGAGATAGATGGTCACGGTGTTGAGGCGATAGTAGAGGTCTTCACGGAAGGCGCGCTGCTTGACCAACTCTAACAGGTCGGCGTTGGTGGCGGACACGATGCGCACGTCCACTTCTATCGTTTCCGTCCCGCCGACGCGCTCAAAACTTTTCGTCTCCGTCACGCGCAGCAGGCGCTGTTGCAAGCCGAGGCTCATCGTACCGACCTCATCCAGGAACAAGGTCCCCCGGTGGGCAACCTCAAACTTACCATAGCGCCGCTCGCGGGCGTCGGTGAACGCCCCGCGCTCGTTGCCGAACAGTTCCACCTCCAGGAGTTCGTGCGGCATGGCGGCACAGTTGACGACAATGAACGGATACTTCGCCCGCCCGCTGCGCTGATGGATCGCCTTAGCGACCAACTCCTTGCCGGTGCCCGTCTCCCCGACGATGAGGACGCTGACATCGCTCTCAGCGACGCGGTCAATCATCTCGTAGACCTGCTGCATGGTTGGATGCTCGCCGATGAGTCCCACCCGCTCGACCGCCGCGCTGAGTTCGTGCCGCAGAGCGGCGTTCATCTCGCGCAGGCGGCGGGTCTCCGTGATGCGCTTGAGCGTGAGCAGCAACTCATCGGGGTTGGGCGGTTTCGTCAGGTAATCATACGCCCCCCCTTTCATCGCCGCCACCGCCGTTTCAATCGTGCCGTAGCCGGTGAGGAGAATCATCTCCGTCTCCGGTGCGGCGGCTTTGGCGTGACGCAGCAGTTCGAGTCCGTCCATCTTGGGCATCTTCACGTCGGAAATAATGACGTCGAACGGCTGCTTGGCGCCGACCTCCTGCACCGCCTGCAGCGCCACCTCGCCGTTCTCTGCCACGATCACCTCGTAGCCCCGCCGCGTCAGCAGTTTGCTCAAGGTCTGCAACAAGTCCACGTCATCGTCCACAATCAGCACTCGTCCTGCGCTCATAAAGTTGCGGGTGAGCGCGTGAGCAGGTTGCACGTTGTAGGTTCAACGTTCCGACGTGCCAACCTGCTCACGCTCCTTCTCCACCGGCAGCCGGACCGTGAAGGTCGTGCCTTTGCCCACCGTGCTTTGTACGCTGATGCTTCCGTTCATCCGCTCGATGATTTTGCGGCAGATCGAAAGCCCCAGCCCCGTGCCTTTGCCCGGCTCTTTGGTGGTAAAGAACGGGTCGAAGATATGCTCCATCACGTCGTCGGGGATGCCATGCCCCGTATCGGTCACACTGACGACCACCGCGCCGTCGTGGGCGGTGGTGGTGAGGGTCAGGGTGCCGCCGGCGGGCATCGCCTGCACCGCGTTGAGGATGAGGTTGCTGAAAATCTGCTTGAAATCGTCCTCGCCCGCGAACACCAGCGGCACCTCCTCCAAGCGCTCCACGACCTTGACGCCTTGCAGGGCGATGTCCTTCTCCGCGAGCGTGAGACAGCCTTTGAGGAGAGCGTTTACGTCCAACCACGTCGGCTCGTGCTTCGCCTCCCGCGCAAATTGCAGGAGGTTCTCGATCACGCGGTTGCAATCGAGCACGTTGCGCTCAATGAGCGCCAGTTGTTCCTGCGCCTCGTGCGCGATGTGTCGCAGGTGTTGGGGCTGGGTCGCGTCGCTCAGCATCTCGCGCACGTCGTAGGCGGCGAGGCGAATGACCGACAGCGGGGTGCGGATTTCATGCGCCACGCCCGCCGAGAGCAGCCCCATCGCCGCCAATTTCTCGTTCTGCACCAACTGCCGCTGCAAGTTGACCTGCTCCGTCACGTCGTCCATAATCAGCAGCAGTTTGTCGTCCTTAGGGTTTTTGCCCGTCAGCCGAATCAAGTCGAAGTTGATGATGGTCTCCCCGCGCGGACGGACGTAATGACGGAAGGTCCTCTCCGCCAGCGGCTGACCAGATTGAAGCACCTGCCGCATCTTCGCCTCCCAGCCCTCGCGTTGCAGCGTCTCGGGCGGGAACAGGTCGCGGAGGTTTTTGCCCACGATGTCTGGTTGACGGTTCCACAGGTGAAAATAGGTGGGATTGGCGTAAACCAGGTTGAGGTCGCGGTCAAAAATCAACACGCTGGACGGGATGCTTTCCACCACCGCCTGGTGGAGTTCCTGCAATCGCCTCAGTTCTTCGTTTACCTGCAGCAATTGCCGGTTGCGCTCCGCCAGTTCCGCCGTGCGCGCCTTGACTTTGTCTTCCAGACTGGCGGCGAGTTGCTGAATGTCCTCATACAGGCGGGCGTTCTCCACCGCCACCCCCGCCTGCGTCGCCAGCATCAGGGCGAGGCGTTCGTCCTCCGCCGTGAACTCGTCCGCACCCTGTTTCTCGGTTAGGTAGAGTCGCCCGAACACCTTGCCGCGCACGACGATGGGCACACCTAAAAAGGACCGCATGGGCGGATGGTAGGGGGGAAAGCCGAGGAATTTTGGGTGCTGCCTGATGTCACGCAGGCGCACGGGCTTGCCCTGCTCGATAATCGCCCCCAGCACGCCTTTGCCCGTCGGCAGCGCGCCGATGCGCTCCACCGTCTTCTGGTCAACCCCGGTGAAGAAGAACTGGGTCAACATCCCGTCCTCGCCCACCACGCCCAACGCGGCATACTGCGCGCCGATGACTGCGCGGGCAATCTCCACGATTTTTTGCAGCACTGCGCCCAAACTCAGTTCGCTGCTTAACGTGATGCCCGCTTCCAACAGCGCGGTCAGGCGGTCTTGGCGGACCGCAGCGGCGGTTCTTCGTTTGCGCGAGGCATTTGATTTCATCTTACGGTTTCCCCCGTGCCGGGTGGAATCTCTTCAGCCGTTGACCATTATAGCGCATCAGACGCAAAACTCCAAGAGTCTCCCCGATTTGACTGAGGCGTTCGTCTGGCGCATAATCAGTCTCCGTCATTAATATCGTCGGAGTTACGCGGTTGCCGTTATGCCTTTCCTCCTCCCCTCGCGGGAGGGGTTGGGGAAGGGGGAAGAGGGTGTCAACAACTGCGTAACTTCCGAACATGACAGGTGCGGTGAGCATCCATGACCACCATCAAACTGCCCGCCCATTATTATCAACAGTTCGATGCCGACTTCCGCCTCGATGTGCCAGCGGAGGGATACGGCGGATGGAAGACGGCGGAGATTGAGATTGCGTGGAAGCGCACTGCCGTCGTCGTTATGCACGCCTGGGATGCCGGCACGCGGGAGGAATATCCCGGCTGGCATCGCGCCGTGGAATACCTTCCGCGTGCCTCCGACATCTGCCGCACCGTTTTTCCGCCGCTGTTGAGTGCCGTGCGCGCGTCAGGATTCAAACTGTTTCACGTCGTCGGTGGAGGCGATTATTATAAGTCATATCCTGGCTACCAAAAGGCGGTCGAACTCGCCGGACCACCGCCGCCGCCGTTGGAGCGGATGGAAGCCGACGAATCGCTCAAGCGTTTGCAGCAGTTCCGCGCGGAGAACGTCTTCGTAGGCAAGCACAATGCTGAAGACGTGAAGCGGGGCTTGCAAAACCTCGACTTCCCCCCGGAAGCCACGCCGCAGGGCGACGAGGGCATCGCCGAGAACGGACATCAGTTGTTCGCCCTGTGCAAGCACGCGGGCGTCAACCACTTGATTTATGCGGGGTTTGCGATTAACTGGTGTCTCCTCCTCTCGCCCGGCGGCATGGCGGACATGAGCCAGCGGGGGCTGATGTGCTCCGCCCTGCGCCAAGCCGTCACGGCGGTCGAGAACAAAGAGACCGCCCGCCGCGAACTGTGCAAAGAGATCGCGCTTTGGCGCGTCGCGCTGGCGTTCGGGTTTGTATTTGACGTGGACGATTTCATCACGGCGTTGAGAGCGACGAAGGTAGCGCGATGAAGGGGAGAGAACAGCCCTGCACCTTCACGCCGCTCACCGGGGCGTGACAGCGGGGAATGGGGTGAGCGGCAATCATCTCAAGGCTTTTTGAAAGAACTCCGTCACCCTTCTCTCATATTCCTTTCCGGCTACCTGGTAAGCCTTCGTGTGTCGGGCGCCTGGGACGAGCCAGAGTTGCTTGGGTGCGCGAGCGGCAGCGTGAAGCATTTTGCTGTCGGTGGGTGTGATGAGGAAATCGCTCGTGCCATGAATGAGCAACAACGGGCGGGGGCTGATGCGAGCGACTTCGTTGAGCGGAGCAACGTCAGCGACTTTGAAGTCCGCCAGGCGTTCGCCGAAGAATTGCGCGGGGACGCGGAACACGGGAGCCAGGGGACCAAGAAAGGCGCGGAAGCGTTGGTGCACGGCGCGGTCAAGGCGGGCGTAGGGCGCGTCAGCCACGACCGCCGCGATTTCTTTCTCCCGCGCCGCGCCCATGATGCAAACCGCCCCACCCATCGAAAGCCCCAGCACGCCGATTTTCTGCGACTTGGTCTCCGGGCGCGCGCGCAGGTAGCGCACCGCGCCGAGCAGGTCGTTGACCTCGCGGTAGCCTATCGTGCAAGTGTTCCCCGCGCTCTCACCGCGCCCGCGAAAGTCGAAGGTGAAGACGTTGAAGCCCGCTCGGTGCAAAAAGGCGAGATGGTCGACGACCTCACTGCGCGTGCCGGGGAATCCGTGGCAGAGAATAATGACGGCTGTCGCGTCCGTCGCGGGCGCGAACCAGCCTGCGAGCCGCATCCCGTCGAGCGATTGGAACTTCACGTTTTCGTAAGCGACGCCGACACTCTGCGGCGTGCGCCTCGGCTTCCACTTGGGCGGGTGAATGCTGAAGTAAGCCCACAGGTAAGACCCGCCGAGAATAGCAACGGGCGCGGCGATGAGCGCGCGCTTGATGGTGCGCCCCAGCCGCGCTCGGCGGTGAGACCGTGTTAGGGGATCCGTTGTCGCCTCGCTCATCGGGTTGTGTGCTCCTTCTGGCATCGCGCCAGTCCCTCCAAGACCCACACAGCGGCAACCCCCACCGCCAGGGAAGGGGATGGCTTCGCTGCGCTCGCCATGACGGGCGTTTTCGAAGGAAAGGGCAAAACGCAAAAGTTGAGAATAACGGTCACCGCGGGACGGAACGCAGCCCGCGTCATCCACGCGGGGCGCAGTGAAACGACGCAAGGAACGAATGTGAGCAGGGACATGGAGAGGCCTTCAGCGGTCAGGCGGCGTTTCCTGCCGCAGTTGCGCGTAGCTCCGATACCGTCGCTCATCAATCTCACCGCGTTCGACGGCGAGGCGAATGGCGCAGCCAGGCTCGTGGAGGTGAATGCAGTCGTTGAAGCGGCACTGCCCCAAAAAAGGCGCGAACTCGCGGAAGCAGACTTCGAGGTCTTCGGGGGCGACGTTCCAGAGCCCCAGTTGACGGATGCCGGGCGTGTCGGCGACCCAGCCGCCGCAATCGAGGGGGATGAGTTGAGCGATGACGGTGGTGTGGCGTCCGAGATGCGTCACTTCGCCGACTTCGCTCACGGCGAGGTTGAGTCCGGGTTGGAGCGCGTTGAGGAGGCTGGACTTGCCCACCCCTGACGGCCCGCAGAACACGGAGATTTTGCCAACTAAGGCAGCGCGCAGTTCGTCCAACCCGCGCCCGTCGGCGGTACTGGTGTAAAGGACGCGGTAGCCGATGCGTTCCAAGACGTGGAAGGCTTGGTGTATTTCTGCTCGCTCATGCTCGCGGCTCGGATCGTCCATCAAGTCCATCTTGTTCAGGACAATCAGGGCTTCAAGTGCGGAGGCTTCGGCGACGACGATGAAGCGGTCCAGCCGCCAGAGGTCGGGGCGGGGTTCGGCAGCGGCGAAGACGATGACCATCTGGTCGAGGTTCGCCATGATGACATGCTCCTCGCGTCCTTCGGCGACGGGGCGCGCGAACTGGCTGCGGCGGGGGAACACCTCGACGATAATCCCCTCCTCCTCGGTCACCCGCTCGAAGCGCACGCGGTCGCCCACCACGACCGGGTCAGAGACCCGTTTCCGCTTCGCCTGACGGATGCGGCGAATATTTGCGCTTTCATGGCGCACGAATTCCTTCTTCAGGTTCCCGCGCAAACGGCATGGCACGACCTGTCCGTCCGTCTGCACATCATACAATCCTTTGCTGTGACGAATCACGACGCCTTCGATAAAGACCAACCTCCGAAGGGCAAGAGGGGGTTGGGTGGTTGACGCTGTTTGCCGATTGTTCTGGCCATGACCCGACGATTTGCAGCAGGGAGGGTCGCGCAACGCTGCTACGGCTGAAACAGATCGCTAAAGAACATCAACCACCTAACCACCCACCTCAGCCGTCAATAACCGCTCTCCCTCCTCTTGATACGCCAGCCTATCTTCGAGTTTCACCGTTCTCCAAATCAAGAACTGCTTGCGGATGTGATTCAGGAAGACCTTGTTTGCCCGGCGCCACGAGGGGATATCGCCGCTGAGTCGTTGGATGGTCAACTTGAATTCGTAAGTGCCTTCATCCATCGAAGGAACGGTTTCCAGACGGCATGACTGACTGACACCGAAATCGTAGGGCGCGAGCCAAGCGGTGAAGGTCAGGCAGTAGCCCGCGCCGTTCGATTCTTCCCCCGATTTGCGGATGCTCGCGCCCGCCGTGTAAAAGACGCCGATGGCTTGCTCACTATGTAGAGCGAAGTAATTGTGGAGGAACGTCACCAGCGCGAGCGCCCAATCCCGATGCACTTGAAAGGGCAAACGGAATGCCCACGTGTCACCTTCGGGCGCGCCGAGTTGCCACGCCGCGCCGATGTCAGGGACCGCCAGCCGCATCGCCTGCCACGCGGGATAGAGCGCGGACAGGAACACGACCACGATGACCAGCAGGATCGCCACGACGGCAGACATCGCTGAGTAGTTCAGCGTCAGCCCAGGCAGCAGGTGGAAGGTGGTGATGATTTTGCTGAGAACCTGCCCGATGAGATAGCCTGCAATCGAGCCAATCGTGGCATACACGGCGGCTTCAGCGATGAACAGACTCGCGGTGTGCAGCGGCGACAGTCCGATGGAACTGTAAACGCCGATTTCTTTGATGCGCTCGTAAACGGAGCCAAGCATCGTGTTGAGGATGATGAGCGCGCCGATGATGAGCGGGATGATGAGGTCGGTCAAGCCCGACAGGCTTTGCGACCCCATTGAACTGTATAGGTAAGCGCGTCCGTTGATGCCCACAAACAGAATGACCGCCCAGCGACGCAAAGCGTTTTGCAGGAACTTCTCAAGGTCGAACCTCCCCTGTCTCCCCTCCTTATCAAGGAGGGGATGGGGGAGGTCATGTCTCCCCTCCTTATCAAGGAGGGGACGGGGGAGGTCATGTCTCCCCTCCTTACCAAGGAGGGGACGGGGGAGGTCATGTCTCCCCTCCTTGCCAAGGAGGGGA
>JANWYM010001039.1 GCA_025055355.1 Abditibacteriales bacterium | reverse complement strand
GTTCCAGCCGATCCCACACCAGTTTGTCCAGCTCTTCGCGCATCGGGGCGCACCGGATGCGCTCGGTGATCTCGCCCGCAAAGGCGTGGATCAACATCCGGCGCGCGGTCTCCAGCCCGATGCCGCGCGAGCGCAGGTAAAAGATCGATTCCGGATTCAATTGGCCGACGGTCGCGCCGTGGGTGCATTTCACGTCGTCGGCGTAAATTTCCAACTGCGGTTTCGTGTTCGCGATGGCTTCGTCCGAGAGCAGAAGATTCTTGTTCGTCTGCTTGGCGTCGGTCTTCTGCGCGCCGGGCCGGACCAGGATGCGACCGTGGAAGACTCCGCGCGAGCGGTCCTGCAAAATGCCGTTGAAATACTCGTGGCTGGCGCAATGGGGCGCGGCGTGCTCGACGATCATGTGATGATCAGCGAGTTGTTCGCCCTTGGTGAGGTAAAGGCCGTTGAGGATGCACTCGACGCCCTCACCCGCGAGCGCGGTGCGGATGTGGTTGCGCGAAAGCCTCGCGCCTGTGACCAGCGAATGGGACACCACCCGGCTGGCCCGGTGGCAGTGAAGCTGA
>JANWYM010001038.1 GCA_025055355.1 Abditibacteriales bacterium | reverse complement strand
CACCCGTACGGCCATCTCCCCGAGGCAGGGCCGGACGGCGGACGTGACAACTCAAACAGCTGACGCACGAATCATGGCTTCTTCGATGGTATGACGGCGATCTGGTGGCTTCAAGAGAAAACCCGGCAAAGATGGTGCAACGCAACTTCCCCGCAAGCAATGTGTTAGCGGACACGTTGCCTCAACAGCTCCGCGACCTCCCGCAGGGGCAGACGCTCCTGTCGGGTACTGTCCCGGTCACGGATCGTCACGGTCTGATCCTCTAATGTTTGGCCGTCGATGGTAATGCAGAACGGCGTGCCGATTTCGTCCTGCCGGCGGTAGCGGCGGCCGATGGCACCACTGTCGTCGTAATAGACGTTCCACTCCGCCTTGAGGTCGCGGTACAGCTGCCGAGCGATTTCCGGCATCCCTTCTTTGTTGACCAGCGGCAGGATCGCCGCCTTGATGGGCGCCAGCCTGGGGTGGAAGCGCATAACGATGCGGTCCTGCGGCACACCTTTTTCATCCGGAACACGGTCTTCGGTATACGCCTCGCACAGCACCGCCAGCGCGAACCGGTCGACCCCG
>JANWYM010001037.1 GCA_025055355.1 Abditibacteriales bacterium | reverse complement strand
CTTCGCGCGGGCGCGTGAACAAGGTCGGTTTGGCGATCAAGACGCGGGCGCGGGCGTGAGCCAGTTCGGGCGGCAGCTTCCGTGGAGAGTCCGGCAGCACGGTGGCCAACGCATGATCGGCCGCGGCCAGATACTTTTCAATATGGATGGACGAGGTGAACAGCGCGCTGCCCGTGGTGTCGAAACCTTCGCCGCCGCCGCCGTCGGCGGGCAACAACTCCTGCAAGCGCAAATCCACGCCGAACAGATCGCGCACGGTGTTGTTGTATTCCTCGCGGTTGAGCCGCCGGCTCATGACATAGCCCTTGTAAAAGTTGGCCGTGCGATCCGAGGCGATTTGGTCGCAATCGGTCTGGTCCGGCTTGGGCAACGCGCGCAGCCATTTCATGAGCTTCTGGTGCTTGGTGTAGCCCAGCTCCGGCTTGCCCTCGGGCGGCATTTCGAAGGCCTGCACGCGCTCGAGCACAAGCTGCCAGGTTTCCTTTGCCGCCAGCACCTGGTCGTAGTCGGTGAACGCGGCGAGATTGAGTTTGCCCTTCTGCTTGTCCGGCCCGTGGCATTCGAAGCAATGCTGC
>JANWYM010001036.1 GCA_025055355.1 Abditibacteriales bacterium | reverse complement strand
CAGTGGCGAGCGCCCCGCCGGAGATGAGGAAGTAAATGAAATCAGGGATGTTGAACGCGGAAACGTAAGCCCCCGTCTGCCATGTCACGCCGAACAGGTGGGAGATGACGAGTTGCCGTATCAGCCCGCTGACGCGGCTGAGGAGAATCATTACCATCATCAGAGCCGCGGCACCCGCGATGGTGCTTTTTTGAATGCGCAACGCGTTGGGTTGAGTGGCGTCGTCCAATTCGTCGTCTCCCCCGTTGTTTTCTGGTCGAGCTTCTGTTATACTAAGAGCCTATCCGAAAACCGCGTAGCGCCGACGTCCCTTCACTGCGCTTCGGGTAGGCTCTGCCGGCATTTGTGCAGGCTGGAAGCCTGCGCTACGCGGCTTGGGGATAGGCTCTTAGTGCCTTGTGGGAAGTTTATCATAGGTCAGGTCTCGTTGTCTACATCGTCCTCGTCGTCGGTCGTTTGTGAGGTTCGAGAACGAGGACGAGGACGCCCTTCGAGGGAGTTGTTCATGTCCCCAACGGGACACCCCGCCGCATGAAAGTTACCGATCGGGAGGGTGAGGCTCCCGCCGAACCGAAC
>JANWYM010001035.1:317-584 GCA_025055355.1 Abditibacteriales bacterium | reverse complement strand
TTCGCGAGATGTTCCTCGGCGTCTGGGGGCAGGGAACGCAGCGCTCGGGTGCGCCGGAGCGGTTCTGGGCGCTGCGCGACGTTTCCTTCTCCATACCCGCCGGTCAGACGGTCGGGCTGATCGGCGCGAACGGCGCGGGCAAAAGCACCACCCTCAAGCTCATCAGCGGGGTCTCGCAGCCAACTTTGGGTCGCGTCCGAATGCGCGGGCGCATCGGCGCGCTGCTCGAGCTGGGGGCCGGCTTTCATCCTGAGTTGACCGGGCGCG
>JANWYM010001035.1:0-307 GCA_025055355.1 Abditibacteriales bacterium | reverse complement strand
GCCCTGCTGGGGATGTCGCGTCGGGAGGTGCAGCGCAAGTTCGACGCTATCGTCGCCTTCTCCGAGATCGAGCCGTTCATTGATGTGCAGGTCAAGCACTATTCTTCCGGCATGTTCGCGCGCCTGGCCTTCGCCGTCAACATCCACGTCGAGCCGGACATCCTGCTGGTGGATGAAGTGCTGGCGGTGGGGGACGCGGCCTTTCAGCGCAAGTGCCTGCAACGGATTGAAGAGCTGCGCTCGCAGGGCGTCACGGTGTTCTTCGTCTCGCACGCGTTGGATACGGTTCGGAAGCTCTGTTCGCGCG
>JANWYM010001034.1 GCA_025055355.1 Abditibacteriales bacterium | reverse complement strand
GAACCTGAAGCTGGAGAGGCAGAAGGCGCCGCGCGGTATCCTCGAGTTCCCCGGGAAGGTGCTGGCGGACGAGCGCAGCGGGCAGCTGTTTATCGCCGATTCGGGCAACAACCGCATCGTGGTGGTCTCGCTGAAGGATGGCACGCTTCGAGAGGTGGTCGGTAGCGGCGAAGAGGGCTACAGGGACGGCAGCTTCGAGGAGGCGCAGTTCCGCCACCCGCAGGGCATGGCGTATGATGGCAGAGTGCTGTATGTCGCCGACACCGAAAACCACGCGATTCGCGTGGTGGACTTTGAGAAGCGTCGTGTGAGCACGGTCGCGGGCACGGGCAGGCAGGCGCGCTACTGGCCCAGTGGAGGCAACGCCCGAGAGACCGACCTCAGCTCGCCCTGGGACGTGGTGCTGGTGGGAGAGACGCTGTATATCGCGATGGCGGGAATCCATCAGCTGTGGAAGCTCGACCTGCGTAAGGGAATGGTGGAGCCCTACGCGGGCAGCGGACGCGAGGCGCGTTTCGACAGCACGCTGTTGCACGCGGCGCTAGCGCAACCGTCAGGGATGACCACCGATGGCAAGCGGCTATA
>JANWYM010001033.1 GCA_025055355.1 Abditibacteriales bacterium | reverse complement strand
ATGACCAGCCGGTGCTCATCCGTCTGAACACGCGCGATGAATACGAACTGCGCGGTGGGTTTCCGAAGCTGCCGGAGGACCTCTACGCGTATCACGCCGTGATCCTCGACGATGTGGAGAGTGAGTTCTTTTCGCACGACCAGATGGCCTTGCTCGAGAAGTTTGTCTCCGAACGCGGCGGCGGCTTTCTCATGCTCGGCGGCGCGGAGTCGTTTCGCCAGGGCCGCTACGAGCGCACGCCGGTCGCGCATCTGTTGCCGGTCTATCTGGACCGCATCGAAGACAGCCGACCGCTCGAGGGCCTCAAGCTGAACTTCACCCGCGAAGGCTGGCTCCAACCCTGGGCCCGCCTGCGCAGCGACGAAAGCGAGGAAAAGGCGCGACTGGAGGAAATGCCGCCGTTCCAGGTGCTCAATCGGGTGCGCGATATCAAGCCCGGCGCCAGCGTGATCGCGACGGTTACCGACGCCCGCGGAGGCCAGCACCCGGCCATCGTCGTGCAGCGTTACGGCCACGGGCGTGTGGGTGCGGTCCTGCTTGGCGACGTGTGGCGCTGGGGGATGCGCGACGAATTGAAACACCGCGACATGGACA
>JANWYM010001032.1 GCA_025055355.1 Abditibacteriales bacterium | reverse complement strand
GAGACCGAGAAATTCGGTATCTCGCGCAAAACGCATGAGGAACACTACAAGCTCTATCAGGGGTATGTGAACAAGACGAACGAGATTCGCCGCGCGCTGGCGCAACTCACTTCCGACGACTTCAGTAAAGGCAATCAGACCTACAGCCTGATTCGCTCGTTGAAAGTCGACTACACCTTCGCGATTGGCGGCGTGAAGAACCACGAACTCTACTTCGAGAACATGGGCGGTGGCGGTTCCGAGCCGAGCAGCGCGCTCCGCGATGCAATCGCCAAAGCCTTCGGCTCGTTTGAGCGATGGCGCGAGGACTTCAAGGCGACGGGCATGGGCGGACGCG
Source organism: Abditibacteriales bacterium (assembly GCA_025055355.1). Taxonomy (GTDB): domain Bacteria; phylum Armatimonadota; class Abditibacteriia; order Abditibacteriales; family JANWYM01; genus JANWYM01. Next base: position 272 of record JANWYM010001032.1, on the reverse strand, counting down.
GCTGGGTCTGGCTCGCCTACGACCACGACGAGGGCGTCCTGTTCAACTATATCGGCGACGCGCAGAACACCTTCCCCGTGTGGCACAACACAGTGCTATTGGCGATGGATGTGTACGAACACGCCTACTATCTGGATTTCCAGACGGCGCGCGCTCGCTACATCGACGCCTTCCTGCAGGCGATTGACTGGAATGTGGTCAACGCCCGCTATGAGGCTGCGCTACGCACGACGCGCTGACATGGAGGCAGGTACGACGGCGGGGACGCCGTC
>JANWYM010001031.1 GCA_025055355.1 Abditibacteriales bacterium | reverse complement strand
AACGACAGCTGGTGGGAGGATGAGCGGCCTGCTTATCCGATTGACTTGCGCTACGACTACTGGATCGGGCGCGCGCCGGTGACCGTGGCCGAGTACGCTGCCTTTGTGCAGGCCACCCGCTACCCCACGGCCGCCGAGCGCGCCGGCTATGACTGGACGTGGCAGCACCCGCACGGGCGCGGCAGCGACATCCGTGGCAAGCACAACCATCCGGTGACACAGGTGGATTGGCATGACGCGCTGGCCTTCTGCGACTGGCTGTCCGAGGTCAGCGGCCTGCGCGTGCAACTGCCCTCCGAAGCCGAATGGGAGAAAGCCGCGCGCGGTGGGCTGATGATCCCGGCTGAACCGGTGGTGCGCACGATTCGAGAGCTCAGTGAGATGCACCTCAATCGTGAATTGTCAAATATCAGGCCAAAATCCACATTCCCAAATCCAAAACCGCATCGCCGTTACCCCTGGGGCGACTCAGAGCCGGATGAAACGCGGTGCAATATCGAGGCTCGTGTGGGTGACACCACACCTGTGGGCCGCTACAGCCCGCGCGGCGACAGCCCGTATGGCTGCGTGGACATGGCCGGCAACGTGTTGGAGTGGTGCCGCAGCAAGTAT
>JANWYM010001030.1:263-618 GCA_025055355.1 Abditibacteriales bacterium | reverse complement strand
AGAAGATTGTGGACACTGCGCGTCGGACAGGCGCGCGCATCTCGGGACCGGTGTTGCTGCCAACGGAACGCAACCGGTTCTGTGTGATTCGCGGTCCACACATCGACAAGGAGTCGATGGAGCACTTCGAGCTGTGTACGCATAAGCGACTTATCGACATCCTGGATGCGGGTCCTAAGACTATCGACGCGCTGATGCGTTTAGACCTGCCCAGCGGCGTGGACATCGAAATCAAGTAGAGGTAGATGCAAGATGGCGGTACAGGCGATTTTAGGCAAGAAAATCGGCATGACCCAGGTCTTCGATGAGACTGGTCGCGCCATCCCGGTCTCGGTGATTCAGGCGGGTCCCTGCG
>JANWYM010001030.1:0-253 GCA_025055355.1 Abditibacteriales bacterium | reverse complement strand
GTGACGCAGGTGAAGACGCCGGAGAAGGATGGGTATGTCGCCGTACAGGTGGGTTTCGAGCAGATTCCTCCGAAGCGGGTCAACAAGCCCATGCGGGGGCATTTCAAGAAGGCGGAGGTGTCCCCCATGCGCTACCTGCGAGAGGTGCCTGTGGACGACCTGGGCGACCTCTCGGTAGGCACGGAGATTCGCGTCGCCGACGTGTTTAAACCCGGTGATAAGGTGAAGGTGACGGGCATCTCGAAGGGACGCG
>JANWYM010000102.1 GCA_025055355.1 Abditibacteriales bacterium | reverse complement strand
GTCCGTTTTATTTTGCGCCGTCCGCGCCCTCTCTTCCGCGTGCTGGCGTGGCACTGCGCCCCGTCTAACAAAATCTTCGCCACGCACTTCTTCCTGCCCCGCCATCAGGCGCGGCTGGTGACGGAGGTCACGGACTCGGTGGAGTGCCACGAGTAAACCCTTGCCATTCCTCTTCCCATTGAATATGATTAGGTTATGGCGTTTACGTCAGCGACGAGGCAATTGAGGTAAAACGCCAACGGGATTGGAGGACAAGTTACCAACTTGTCCTCATGAGGAACGCTGACGGACAGGGGTGTGACATGGGAAAGTCGTTAATCATCGTCGAGTCCCCGGCGAAGGTCAAAACCATTAAGAACTTCGTCGGTTCCCAGTATAAAATCATGGGGTCAATGGGGCACGTGCGCGACCTGCCGAAGGACAAGTTGGGCATTGCCATTGACCGCAACTTTGAACCCGTCTATCAGACGATTCCCGAGAAACGGCCGATCCTCAAGGAGTTGAAGGAGGCGGCAAAAAACGCGGACGCCGTGTATCTGGCGTCTGACCCCGACCGCGAGGGCGAGGCGATTGCGTGGCACGTCGCGCAGGCGCTGCGGCTGAAAGACCCCAAGCGGATCGAGTTCAACGAAATCACGCGAACCGCCATCACCCGCGCCTTGCAGCACCCGCGCCCGATTGACATGAACCGCGTCAACGCGCAGCAGGCGCGACGCATCTTGGATCGGCTGGTCGGTTACAAACTGTCGCCGCTGCTCTGGAAGAAAGTCCGCAAAGGACTGAGCGCGGGGCGGGTGCAATCGGTGGCGGTGCGGCTGATTTGCGAGCGCGAGCGGGAGATTCAGGCGTTTGTGCCCGTTGAATACTGGTCCATCACCGCCATACTCTCGCCCCAACCTCCCCTCGATAGGGAGGAGCAAGGGGAGGTGTCTCCCTTCAAGGCGCGCCTCGTCCAAATTGGCCCGCACAAATTGGACACAGAAACCTTCCGCATCGAAAACGAGCAGCAGGCGACCGCGATCGTAGAGCGGCTGCGCCCGTGCCGCTTCATCGTCGTGGACGTGAAGGAGCAGGAGAAGCGTCGCTTCGCACCTCCGCCCTTCACCACCAGCACCTTGCAGCAGGAAGCCGCCAAACAGTTGCGCTTCTCCAACCGCAAAACGATGCAAATCGCGCAGGAACTTTACGAGGGGTTGGACATCGGGGCGGAGGGGACGGTCGGGCTGATTACCTACATGCGCACTGACTCTGTGCGCGTGGCGGAGGAGGCGCAGCAGGAGGCGCGAGACTTCATCGCCGCCCGCTACGGGGCGGAGTTCCTCCCACCGCAGCCGCCGCAATACAAGTCCAAAAAAGGCGCGCAAGAGGCGCACGAAGCCATTCGTCCCACCTCCGTCGCTCGCACGCCCGATGACCTCAAGCCCTACCTCAACGCCGACCAGTTTCGTTTGTATCAGTTGATTTGGCGGCGCTTCGTCGCCAGCCAGATGAAACCCGCTGTGCTGGATACGGTGACGGTGGACATCGCCGCCCAGCCGGCGATCTCGCTGGAGGGTTTAGGCTTAAGGGTGCAGGGTTCAGACAACCCCCTCCATCTCCCTCTTGCTCAGGGGGAGAGTCAGACGGAGGCTCAGCCCTCATCTTCTGCCGTCTGCCTCTTCCGCGCCAGCGGGCAGAGCGTGAAGTTCGCGGGCTTTTTAGCCGTCTACGAGGAGAGCGAAGACGAGGACGCGGCAGAGGAGGAAGACGAGGAGGCGATGCTGCCGCCGCTCAAGCGCGATGACATATTGCGGCTGCTCGACCTGCTGCCCCGCCAACACTTCACCCAGCCGCCACCCCGCTACACCGAAGCCACGCTGGTCAAGGCGCTGGAAGAAAACGGCATCGGGCGTCCCAGCACCTACGCGCAAATCATCAGCACGATTCAGGAGCGCGAATACGTCCGCTTAGAGAACCGCCGCTTCGTGCCGACCGAGTTGGGGTTTCTGGTGACCGACAAACTCGTGCAGCACTTCGCCGACATCATGGACACGGGGTTCACGGCGCGCATGGAAGAAGAGTTGGACGAGATTGAAGAAGGACAGCGGGAATGGACGGAGGCGCTGCGCGACTTCTGGGAGCCGTTTCAGGCGGATTTGCTGAGAGCCTCCGTCGAGATGGAAAAAGTCGCTCCGCAGGAGACGGACAAGGTCTGCCCCAACTGCGGGCGCCCCATGGTCGTGCGCTTCAGCAAGCGCGGCTCGTTCATCGGCTGCTCCGGCTACCCCGAATGTCGCACCATCCTCCGTGTCACCAAAGACGGCGAGGCAATCGTCACTAACGGCGACAAAGCCGAACGCGAACTCACAGACACGCCCTGCCCCCAGTGCGGCAAGCCGATGGTCGTGCGTGAGAGCAAGCGCGGCAAGTTCCTCGGCTGCTCCACCTTCCCCCGCTGCCGGGGCATCCTGCCGCTCAACGGCGAACCGCCTCGTGGGGACACGGGACAAGGACAGTCACCAGTGACCAGTGACCAGTCACCACTGGCCAGTGACCAGTCGCCCACTGACAGAACCTGTCCCCAATGCGGCAGCCCACTGGTCATGCGCGAGGGGAAGTTCGGAAAGTTCTGGGGCTGTTCCGCTTACCCCAAGTGCAAGACCATCGTGAAGATGGAAGGCGAAGAGGCGAAAGCCCCTGCACCGCTGGCGAAATGCCCGATGCCCGGCTGCCCCGGCGACATCATCCCCAAGCGCTACCGCAAAGGTCAGAAGGTGGGCGTGTTCTACAGTTGCAACCAGTATCCCACCTGCACCTTTGCGCTCTGGGACAAGCCGACGGGCGAAGCCTGCGCACAGTGCGGTTATCCGATAGTGAGCCGGAAGGAAAAATCGGGCGCGACGACGGTGACGTGCAGCAACAAGGAGTGCGGGGCGTTTGTGGAATCGGGAGCGACATCGGACGGGGGCGACTAATGCGCTGTTAAGTTACATTCGCCATTTTTGCTTTTGGGTGCGCCGTAGGGCGAGCCATCCTTTTCCGCTGCGGCGGGGGAGGCTGTCCAAAACGATTCACCAACGAAATGGGAATGCACTCCAGCAGCACAGTCGCGCTTGACCTGCACGTGCAGGCGACTTATAATGGAGGCCAAGTGGTGCCCGTGAAACTGCAAGACAAGTCTCAACCAATCTCTCCCTCGCCTGACGACGGACGGGTGACAGAGCAGACGGAGAAGGGAACTCCGACCGGCGTAAACGACCGGCCCGCTGAACTGGTAGGGAAAGAGGAAGAGGTACACCTAAACAGTATCCCAGATGATATCAGCGTCGAGTTGCCCATCGTGATTCCGCTGCATCCCAAGACCACGATGCGTGTGATCGCGAAGGTGCGGCATCAGGGGAGAGGGAAGTTCAACGCAATCGTGAATGACGCTCTCCTACTGGATGAGGAGTCATAATCATGCAAGAGGGGGCAACGGTCAGTTTTCCGTGGTATGCAGTCGTCAGTGGAGCCGACCTTGAGCAAGGGGACTTGCTTGATAACTGTCCCGTTCTTCTGCCACCCGCTGACATTGCGTTCCCGCTACAAACGGGGTCTCCCCCGGTGGACATACTGACCTTCGACGTTGTTGTCCTAACGCAGTCGTGCGATCTTGTTAATGACAAAGTAGAAGATGTCGTGCTTTGCCCAGTAGCAACGCTGACCGAAGTAGAGCAAAGCAGCGACTTCTTCCGCAGCAGTCGGGGCAAGGAAGCCATCCGACGGGGCGATGTGCCCGGTTATCACATGCTGGCGAGTTAAGAGGGAGACGGGTTGCAGCGCGAGATTCGGGTCGTGGACTTCCGCCGCGTTTACACCCTTCCCAAAGCGTTCGTGCGCAACTTTGCGGCAGCGCAGGGCAAGCGGCTGCGTCCGCTTCCACCCTACCGTGAACACCTTGCTCAAGCGTTCGCCCGCTTCTTCATGCGCGTCGGACTTCCTGTTGATATCCCACCGTTCAGATGAGAACAGAGCAGTAACTGATTAACCTTAGGCAACATGGGGTAAATGGGGATCTGAGACTCTAATACCCTTTCCGCCTCCCATCTTAGGATTTGGTGTCATACTACATGACAGCTCCAGCATCTTGCAGACGTCGTTTAAGGGAACCCTAAACTTTCGCGTTTCGCGCTTCTCTTTCCCTCTGCTGCAGGAAAACGTCATTGCGAGCGGAGCAAAGCAATCCCTCTGCTGCTTTTAGCAAGCACCTCGTCTCTATTGTGAGGGTCAGGCAAAGGCTGCAAGTAAAGCCAGCAACCACAATGACCCAGACGAAATCTACCCGTCTCATCGGACACTTCGCCTTGTTGTTGCTTTAGGCTTGCCTGTCATCGCACACCTTCAAGTCAGACTTGCTTGGGGATATTCCCGCTTAGGGGTTGAAGGCGCCTGCTCCCCGTTGCGTTTGCCAGCGGTAGGGGTTTTTGACGAGAATAGCACGTTGTGGTAGGATAAAGGCACAAATGAGCAGGCTTTCAGCCTGCCTGCCATAGGGGACGGCGAGGAAGCGAGAAGGTAAGATGAAGTCAAGGTATGAGTCAATGACTGAGGAAATTATTCGTCTGCTTACTGAGGGCAACGTCAGGGAGGCGGAAAGATACGTCGCCCGTATGGTGCTTGAACTAAGCGAAGGCGTCGCATCAGGCACAGTAATTCCCCTTGCAGCGGATGCTTATGTGTCGAGGCTCTGGATTCGTATCGGGGAACAGTTTCCTCACGTCAAACTTGATGAGAACGTTGAACAATTGATGATTGAAGGCATGTCGTTCCATGACTACGGCACAAAGTTCGGTCCTGACTTTGGACTGATACGTGCATACGCAAAACAGGTGTTGGCATAGGGAGCAGAGGAAGGAGCAGCGACTTGAAAGCCGCCTTTTTCGTCGGCAAGGAACGCATTAAAATCCGCACGCACGGCGGCGCGCACAGGGCGATGGAGTGTTCGGGCAACCCCGCCGCTGAGAAGTTGGCAATAGCGGGCGCGTGTGTCGCAGGTAAGGTCCTATCCGTCGGCGAAAACCGCGCCCTCGAAATCAGCCCGTCCGAAGACCTCATCCGCCGCGACATAACCCTGATGGGGTCGTGGTATCTCCACCGCGCCGATTACTTTGAGAACTTGGAACTCATGCGTCGCACAGGACTTGACCCGTTCTCCAGACGGTCACCCATGTCGTTCCCCTCCGACGACCTCGCGCGCGGGTTCGAGGTGTTTTGTGGGCATAAGGAGGAGTGCTTGAAGGTGGTGGTGCGGTGTCATTCTGTGCTATAATTTGAGGCGTCGGAGGTGAACACTTTGAAGACAGTGGCTTTGCCAGACCAGTTGTTTGAGCAGGTGCAGGCGACGGCACGCCAAGCGGGATATGCGGGTGTGGAAGAGTTGATCGCGGAAGCGTTAGAGGAGAAGATGCTGCGATTGAAGCGGAAACGATTGGTAACTGCCACAGGTCGCCCCCGGGCGCGGCTCGATAAACGGGGCGCTGCGGAAGAGGCAATCCTTAATGATTTTGAACGCCTCCGCAGCAAAGACCATGAATGTAGGCGCAGAAGACACGGGCGCGTGTCGGCAGAAGAGGAGATTGCCCGTTTTGGCGTTTATGAGATGGGGCAGTTTGAGCCGATGACACGGGGAGAACTGTATGGCGACTGCTAAGGGTGCTCTATGGTTGATAGATACGAATGTCCTTGTTTACGCACACAACGCCAGTGACCCGCGCCATGCAAAAGCGAAGGCTTTACGCGACGACGCCTTGCGCAACGTGCTCACCGCCTGCATCGCGCCTCAGGTTCTCTACGAGTTCTATGCCAACCTGACAAGTCCCAAAGCCCCGTCTCCCCTGACGCCGACACAAGCGGCGCGGGAGGTCGAGAACTACTTCCGCACACGACGCATTGTTAAGATTTATCCTCGACGTCGCACGACACTCACTGTTCTGCGTCTTGTGCAAACTTATCACCTGACGCGGCAAGACATTTTTGACGCAACGCTGGTCGCCGTCATGCTGGACAACGGCGTGACGCAGATCTACACCGAGAATGAAGCAGACTTTAACAAGTTTTCAGCGGAAGGGCTGACCGTAGTGAATCCATTCATCTGAACTTCACTCTTCCACAGGAGGCGTTCCATGCCCTTAATGCACATCATCATCTGGATGGTCGTTGGCGTGCTTATCGGCGCCCTCTCCGGCTTCATGGGCGTCGGCGGCGGGGTGGTGCTGACGCCGATTTTGATTTACCTCGGCTTCAAGCCGAAAGAGGCAACGGTCACCTCGCTGGCGTTCATCATCCCCACCGCCTGGGCGGGGATGATGCGCAGCCGCGATGACATCAACGTGAACCTCTCGGTCGTTCTGGCGGTGGGGGCGGTGATTGGCACTTACGCGATCGGGCGCCCGCTGGTGGAACAGTTCGACGTGAACCCGGCGCTGTATAAGCGCATCTTCGGCGTCCTGATGCTGCTCGTCGCGCTGGACATGGTCACCGGCTTCACCGATACGCTGAAAAACAAAGCCAACGTGTCCGCAGAGAAATCCGCCGATGCTCCCATCAGCCAGCCACGCAAACCCATGAACCCATGAACCTATGAACCCCATGAACACTTACGCTCTTGAGATGCGTCACATCACCAAGACCTTCCCCGGCGTGCAGGCATTGAAGGACGTGACCTTCTGCGTGCGCAAGGGGGAAGTTCACGCGCTGGTCGGCGAGAACGGCGCGGGGAAGTCCACGCTGATGAAGGTCCTCGCGGGGGCGCATCTCGCCGACGCGGGCGAGATTCTGCTCGACGGCAAACCGGTCCACATCACCAATCCCCTCGAGGCGCAGCGACTGGGCATCAGCATCATCTATCAGGAGTTCAACCTCGTTCCCGACCTCAACGTGGCGGAGAACATCTTTCTGGGACGCGAGCCGACCAAAGGTCCGCTGGGCTGGATTGACCGCCGTAAGATGTATGCCGACGCCGAGGCGATTTTGCAGCGGCTGGGCATTCCGCTCGATGTGCGCGCCCCTGTGCGCCGCCTGAGCGTGGCGCATCAGCAAATCGTCGAAATCGCTAAAGCCCTCTCGCAGGAGGCGAAGATTGTGGCTATGGACGAGCCATCCGCGACGTTGACCGAGCATGAACTGGACCGCCTGTTTGAGGTGATTCGCGGCTTGAAGCAGTCGGGCGTGAGCATCATCTACATCTCGCACCGTTTGGAGGAAATCTTTGGCATCTGCGACACCGTAACCGTGCTGCGCGACGGGCAGCACGTCGGCACGCTACCCACCAATCAGGTCAACCGCGAGAAGTTAATCTCGATGATGGTCGGGCGCGAGTTGGCAGAGGGCAAATTTGTCGTGCGCAAGCCGCCGCGCAAAGACCCCATTCTGCGCGTGCAGCACTTGAATCGGCGGGGCGTGCTGCACGACATCAACTTTGAGTTGTATCGCGGGGAAATCCTCGCTTTCACGGGGCTGGTCGGCGCGGGGCGCACCGAGTTGGCGCGGGCGATTTTCGGCGCGGACCCGATCGACAGCGGCGAGGTGTATCTGCACGGGCAGCGCGTTCACATCAAATCACCGCAGCAAGCCGTGAGGATCGGCATCGGCTACCTGCCCGAAGACCGCAAGCAACTCGGCTTGGTGCTGGGCATGGTCGTGCGCGAAAACGCTACGTTGTCGAATCTTGGAGCGCTGTCGGTGCTGGGCTTCGTGCGGCGCGGGATGGAACGTGGCGTGGTCGGCAACTATGTGCGCGATTTGGACATTCGCACGCCCAGCATCGAGCAACTGGTGCGCAACCTCAGCGGCGGCAACCAGCAGAAGGTCGTCCTCGCCAAGTGGCTGTTCGCCGACTGCAAGGTTCTCATCTTCGACGAGCCGACGCGCGGGATTGACGTGGGGGCGAAGTCCGAAATTCACCGCCTCATGGTGGACCTCGCCGAGCGCGGCGTGGGCGTTATCATGATTTCCTCCGAGTTGCCCGAAGTGCTACAAGTCGCCGACCGCATCCTCGTCATGCACGAGGGGCGCATCGCCGCCGAGATGTATCGCGATGAGGCGACGCAGGAGCGCATCATGCACTACGCGACCGGCGGGAGGTAAACGGCCACGTTGGCACGTTAGCACGTTAGCACGTTGGCACGTTGGCAGGTTCAACGTTCCAACGTTTTAACGTTTCAACGTTCCAACGTGCCAACGTGCCAACGTGCCAACGTGCTAACGTGCTAACGTGCCAACGTGCCAACCCTTGCCGTTTACCATGCTATCTTCATCCCCTCCAACAACTGCCTCACCGAGGCGATGTCGGCTTTGCCCGTTAAGTCCAGCACCCCCTCTTGGGAGGGAATGACCTTGAACGGCGCGAGGCGATGGTCAATGAGGTATTGGACGGCGGAGGGGAGTTCATACTCGCCGCGCACGGGGTGAGGTTCGATGCGCTCGCAGGCGGTGAAGATGTCGGGGGTAAAGCGGAAGATGTTCATGCTGACGAGGACCTTGCCGTTCACGGCGTAGTCTTCGGGGTTATCGGGCTTTTCCACGATGCGCTTGAGATTCCACTGCGCGTCCACGTCCACGACGGCGAAGCGTGCAATGCGGTCGGGCGGGATATTGCTCTTGGCGATGAGTTGCTCGCGGTCGTAGCCGGGCAGCGCGTTGGCACCCTCTTCCACCTCGCGCAACGCGATGAGGTCGCTCACGGGATAGAGGTTGTCGCAGTTGAGCATCACGAACGACTCTTCCCCAACGAACTCCTTCGCCGCGTAAACGGCATCTGCCGTCCCCTTCGGCTCCAACTGATTGGCGAAGTGAATCGTCACGGGGTTCAGGCTCTCCGTGTGGGCGGCGTAGTGTTCCCGCAGGACATTGTTATCAGGTGCGACGACGAAGCAGATTTGGGTGAAGCCGGCGCGGATGCAGTTCTCCACCACGTAGTCCACGAACGGGCGCCCAGCAACGGGGATCATCGCCTTCATGCCTCTGTTCGCCCACGCCCGCGTCGTTTCATCCAACTGCACGCCCTCCGCCTCGCGCTGCATGCGTGTGCCCAATCCCCGCGCTAAAATCACAGCTTTGCGAATCATGCTGCCCCCTCTGGTTCAGTTTGCGTGTCCTGTGGTTCCTTCAAACGCTTGAGCATGTCGAGGATCCATTCCTCGCCTCGTCGTCGCATCAAATCCTTCAGGATGCGCTCCTCGCTAATCATGTCCAACGCTCGTTCTTCGCCGATCAGGTCCAGCAATGCCTGATAGTCAATACCAATCTGTTCTGGTGTCAACTGTCGCATGCGTAACACCTCCCCCAACATTTGAACATGCAATTCCCTCAAGAAGCGCAGATGGTGGGGATACTGTTGGAAATGGTCTACCAGAAACTCCACCAGCGCGCGCTCCTGTGGTCCTTTTGCGACCATCACCAGTGGCAGCGTTTCGGGCAGAACGGGAAGACGGTTCAGGTCTATGAAGAACGTCGGAAAACCGTCCACTGTCCCACCCCGCACACCCGCGCCGACTTCGCGCTCCCCGGCGAGGAACGCCCCATCCGGGTGCGACACGTCTTGCTGAAAGTGAGATGCCACCAGCCAGAGCGTCAAGTCCTGTCGGCGTTCAATCTTTTCGCGCAGACAGTAGAGCAACCCGTAGGCTTCCAGTTTAACCAGACTTTCCTGCCCCGCCACGTCATCTGGACTTTTGTATTCGACCAGTGTTCGCGCCCCGAGGCAGTTGAACGGAAACGGCAGCATGACGGACAGGTCGCGTCGAATCAGTAGCAAATCTACCTTGAGCGGCATGTCGCCCAAGGGGACCTCCTCTTCCACAATGAGCCGGTCGCCGTAGTCCATCCGCAGTAGTTCTGCCAGAAACGGGTGCCAGTAGAGTGCCATGCATGCACCTTTCGGTGATGTGTTCTTCGGTCAACTTCGATTATATCTTTAACGCCTTTTCTGCGCAAGCGAAAGAGCCGCCCCTCTCAGAGGGCGGTCCGCTGTGTCGCTGGCTGATTGTTGGTCTGAGGTTCAACGCCTCTTCTTCGGCGCGGGAAGTTGGGTCGGCAGATTGAGGGTCTGCAGAGACTGCCAGCCTTTGGAGTCCGTCTTGAGACGATAGACGAACTTGGCGACTTGCGCGGCTGTGATGTTCTTCCACAGGATCAATGGCGGGCGCTGCTCTGTCAGTGACTCAATCCACTCTTGCTTCAGGTCCAAAAAGCCTGCCAACTGTTTGAACGTCAGCGGCTGGGGCGAAGCGTCCACCTGCTGACGCACAGCGTCGCTGACCTGATAAGGGGCATCCTTGGCGCTCAAAGAAACAGTCTTCGCCAGTCTCTCGTCCCTGCCAAACGGATGGAGGTAGCGGCATTTGCCATCGGGGAGAAGATAACGACAGTAGACAACACACAACAAGCCCATTTGAAACATAAGACTTCTCCCGAGGATGTCTATCATTGTAGACGAAGCGATCGCCTATGTAGAGGTCGCTTCGCTGCGCTCGCAGTGACATTTTCGTCCATCAGGGTCT
>JANWYM010001029.1 GCA_025055355.1 Abditibacteriales bacterium | reverse complement strand
GGGAGAGGGGAGTTGGCTCCCCCCTCTCCCACGGCGTGGGAGAGGGGGGCTGGGGGGGTGAGGGCATCTCCCTCCTCCGCCGTGCCAAAGAGTGGCAGTTTTCAGACAAGTTCTTGGCGCAGATTACGGGGCTGAGCGAGTTACAGGTGCGGGCAGGGCGCAAGGCGCTGGGGATCGTGCCCGCGTTCAAGATGGTAGACACCTGCGCAGGTGAGTTTGAGGCGCGCACACCCTATTTCTACAGCACCTATCACGGCGTTTCCGACCGTCCTGCGCCGGCTCATCCGCGCAAGGCGCTTGTGCTTGGCTCGGGTCCCATCCGCATCGGGCAGGGGATTGAGTTTGACTATTCCGCTGTGCATGCCGTGAAAACCCTACGCGCGCTGGGCTACTATGCGATTATTCTCAACAACAACCCCGAAACCGTGTCCACCGACTTCGATATCTCCGATGCGCTCTACTTTGACCCGATTACGACGGAGGATGTGCTGAATGTGTTGGAATATGAAAGCGGTACGGGCGCCTCGCTTGAGCAAGATCCTCAAGCCACCATCCCTGTTCTTGTCCAGTTTGGTGGGCAGACCGCTATCAACTTGGTGAAGTCGCTGCAAGCGTTTGGTGTGC
>JANWYM010001028.1 GCA_025055355.1 Abditibacteriales bacterium | reverse complement strand
CCTCGAACGCCTCGAATCCGCACTCGTAGGGCGAGAGCTTTTCCGGGTCCGGACGCTGCGGCCCGAGCGCGACACCGAGCACGACCGGCACGACGCCGACCGCCAGGCCGACGAGGATGAAAAGCAGGATCGGGAAGTACTCGGCCAGCATCGCTCAGCGTATTCCGGTTCCTGCCTGAATCGAGTTGGTGCCCACGAGCAGACTCGAACTGCTACGGCTGTTTAGGCCACTAGCCCCTCAAGCTAGCGTGTCTACCAATTCCACCACGTGGGCACGCCCGCCTGACGATTGCGCGATTATCGCTCAATTCGGCACGTCCTTCGCTTTCGAGCCGGCGTCGCTCGCCGGCGCGCCGCCCGCCGCGGGCGTCGGGATGTCGGCGGCGGGCGCGGTCGGCGCCGGCTGCGCCGGCGCCGACTTCACCGCATCCAGCACGCCGCCGGCGCGCGGTTTCGTGCTCGCGAGATACGCGAGCGCGAGGCTGATGATGAAGAACAGCGTCGCGAGCACCGCGGTGGTGCGCGACAGGAAATTCGCCGAGCCGGTCGCACCGAACAGGCTTCCCGAGGCGCCGCTGCCGAATCCCGAACCCATGTCGGCGCCCTTTCCGTGCTGCAGCAGCACG
>JANWYM010001027.1 GCA_025055355.1 Abditibacteriales bacterium | reverse complement strand
GCCTCGCCGTTGTAGCGCGCCATCTGCTCGACAACCGAGTTGTGCGCAACGGGGACGAGTTCGAACTCTGCGCCGAGATGCGCCTGCCAGTCACTGGGCGTTCCCGGGGGCAGCTCCGCCAGCACCCGATGCGTCGGTAAAATCACCAGTCCCGGGTCGTCCAGCGGAACCAGCAGGATAGGCAGGAACCGTTCTGGCGAGCCGTCAGTTCCGTACGCCTGTCCAAAGCGCAGGGCGGTTTCGTAGCGGTGGTGTCCGTCGGCGATCCATACACGCGCGTTCTCGAACGCCCGCTCGAAACGCGCCACATCGACCGGGTTCGTGATTCGCTCCAGCTTATGCGCGTTGCCTTCGGGCAGGTCGTCGCCCTCTACCTGGGCGATCGGCTCCCATAGCAGGTCGGCGATGGCTTCTTGAAACGCAGGAGTGTCTTCAAACAGCCCGAAGATGGTCTCCAGATGGGTTCGGGTCGCCTGCAGCAGGCGGAAACGGTCTTCCTTCACGCTGGGGAAGGTCTGCTCGTGGGGTAACACAATGCCGTTCTCGTAAGGCTCGGTGTGCAGCAATACAAAGTAGCCCGTGCGGGTTCGATGGGTGTTGGTAAGCGGGTCGAAGAAACGCTGGGTATAGCGG
>JANWYM010001026.1 GCA_025055355.1 Abditibacteriales bacterium | reverse complement strand
CCAGACGAAGCGGTCGATCGGGCCACGCAATGGCTCGACCAGGTCGCAAGCGAGAGACGCACGGCCGGGGGCGAGAGCGTGCAGAAACCCGACCGCAGGGTCGAGGCCCGCGACATGGGCCTCCCGCACGGCCTCGGCGAACGCGAGCGTGTAGGCGAGCGAAAGGGTCGCGTTGACCGGGTCGCGCGGCGGGCGGCGATTGCGGCCCGAAAAGCCGAGCGACGGCGGGAACACCTCGCACAAAGCCGAGAAATAGGCGGCCGCCGCTGCTCCCTCCTGGCCTGAAAGCGAAGCGAGGGAGCCAGGCGGCTGGACCCTGAGGTCAGCGAGCGTGGCGCGCAGCACCTCGAGTCCCCGCCGGAGCGGGAGCCGCTTGTCGGGACGCCGGACCGCCGCCGAGGCGAGCGTGCGCGCCTGGCCGAGGAGCTTGCGGCGGAGAATGAGGCGGGCCACGGCGAGACGCGCCTCGGGGTCGAGACAGAGGCGGAACTGCCCCAGGCGGATTGCGGCGTCGGCCCGGGGCCGGCCGAGGAGGAACGCCGCCGGCTGCGACCGTCTTCCGGAGAGGATGAGGAGGGCCGCATCGGCCTCCGCGATGGCAGCGATCGCGCCCGTGGTCAGGCGTGCGGGGGCCC
>JANWYM010001025.1 GCA_025055355.1 Abditibacteriales bacterium | reverse complement strand
GCACGGCTTGGGCGTCCGCTTCGGTCTTGAGTTCGATCTTGGCGTCGCCCTTGCCCCGCAGCTCGGCTTCGAAGGGGAAATGCTCTTTTTTGGGTGTGAGCGTGGCAGTGATTTTCCAGTACTCTTCGGGGGTGAAGGCGCGGATTTCGCGTTCGCGCTCCACAATTAGGCGCACGGCGACGGTCTGCACGCGCCCTGCGCTGAGCGGTTTGCGCCCGCCGCGCGTCTTGCGCCACAGCAACGGGCTGACCTCGTAGCCCACGAGCCTGTCCAGCACGCGCCGCGCCTGCTGCGCGTTCACGCGATGCATATCGATTGCGCGGGGATTCTGCAGGGCGCGTTGCACGGCGTTGGCGGTGATTTCATTGAACTCGATCCGCTGCGCGTTCTGCAGGTTTAGGGCTTGCTGGATGTGCCACGCAATCGCCTCGCCCTCGCGGTCGGGGTCAGTGGCGAGATAAACCGTCGGCGCGCCCTGAGTCACGGCTTGTAGGCGTTTAAGCGTATCGCGGCGGTCGGGCAGTGGCGTGTAGGTGGGCTCGAAATCGTTGTTCACATCCACGCCGAGTTTGGACTTGGGCAGGTCGCGCACATGCCCCATTGATGCTTCAATGGTGTAGGCGTTGCCGAGAATTTTCGCC
>JANWYM010001024.1 GCA_025055355.1 Abditibacteriales bacterium | reverse complement strand
GTTCCGTGCCCAGCACGAACAGCCCCCCGAGTTTGCGCACCTCCTCGGCGGCGACGGAGCGCTCCTGCTCGGAGAGGGGCAGCGGCGGCGCAGCGCGCACCTTGCCCCCGCGCCGGAACGAAATCTCCTCTTGCGGCGTGGCTTCGGCAGTCTCCGCGCCGTCCTCGCTTTCGGGCTTCGGCTCCTGTTTCACAATCGAGCCGCCCAACAGGATGTCCACGCCGCGCCCTGCCATGTTGGTCGCAATCGTCACCGCGCCCTTGCGCCCCGCCTCGGCGATGATCGCCGCCTCCTTCTCGTGGTACTTCGCGTTCAACACATTGTGTGGGATGCCATGCTCCATCGCCTCGATGAAGTACTCCCCGTTCGCTTCGGGCAGCTCCCAGTGTTCGAGGAACCACTTCACATGGGCAGGGTCGGTCGGGCTGGTGGGCAGTCCGAGCTCGCGCAGCATCGGCGTAATCTGGCGCATCGAGAGCGTGTTCAGGGGCATCAGCAGCGTCTTGCGCCACTCCTCCTTTTTGGCTTTCTCGACGCTCTTGTTCGTCTCCAGCTCACGCCGCACGCGCTCGATGAGCGTCAGCAGCTGCAGTTTGTCGAAGGTCAATCGCGAGGAGACCACCTCCGACATCTCGATGGAGCGTG
>JANWYM010001023.1 GCA_025055355.1 Abditibacteriales bacterium | reverse complement strand
GCCCTGTGTTTCGCGCGTGGGAGATTTTCTGCAACCATGCCGCGCGCCTGATTGCCCACAAGGAGCGGATGCGTTCGGTGCAGTGTTCGCGGGCGTGGGCAGAACTGAACCTGAAGCGGATGGAAATCCAGCGCGGGCTGGGCGTGATTAGCCACAGCCATGCGCATGTGTGCGCTGCGTGTGGGCACTGCTGCAAAGGCACGCGCGAGCGGGACGCCTTTCTGGATCGCGTAATGCAGAACCCGAATACCGAGCATATCGGGGCGCGGCGGCGCACGGGCGAGATGGTGGGGCTACGCATCGCGCAGGCACAGGGGCGACTGCTGCACGCCGACGCGCCCAAAGCGCACGGCTGCTGCAACGAACTGACCTGCAACGGCTGCCGCCTGCCCCCAGAGCTGAGCCCGATTCAGTGCTTGGCGTACTTTTGCGGCGCGGCGGCGAAAGCCCTCTCGCAACAGGAGTGCGAGGAAGGCATTCGCTTGCTCAAAGAGTTGCTCAAACTGCAGTGGCAGGCGGTGCGGTTGGCGTGGCGGTCTCGCAAGGGAAGCACGACTTAGCTATACCTGCGCATAAACTCCAGCATGAACTCACGCAACGCTTGCACGCCCTCGATGGGCATTGCGTTGTAAATCGACGCGCGGCAGC
>JANWYM010001022.1 GCA_025055355.1 Abditibacteriales bacterium | reverse complement strand
ATCTAACGTCGTAGCACTTGACCCGATTGATAGGGGATTGCGACTTGCCTGCTCGTCTATTACCGCGAGCAGGCTGTCCCTGTCGTAGCACTTGACCCGATTGATAGGGGATTGCGACCGGCGTCCCCCGCGATATTCCAGAGCTGCGGGTCATAGACGTCGTAGCACTTGACCCGATTGATAGGGGATTGCGACGTATCTCAACAAGGACGTCCTGTCCCATTTGCCGTAACCGTCGTAGCACTTGACCCGATTGATAGGGGATTGCGACAATCCCCAAGACCACGACAACGGCTCGCCATTAATGGCGTCGTAGCACTTGACCCGATTGATAGGGGATTGCGACACGACCACTTCAAGTGGTATCCCCAGCCTGTCGGCAAGTCGTAGCACTTGACCCGATTGATAGGGGATTGCGACATTGCTCTTTCACCCCTGTCTTTTCCTTCAGGTCTCTTTTGTCGTAGCACTTGACCCGATTGATAGGGGATTGCGACTTCTTAGGCGTAACAAATCCCCAGTTTGGCGATAACGGTTCGTCGTAGCACTTGACCCGATTGATAGGGGATTGCGACTCTCGACAAGGACGTCTTGACCAAGTTCCCGAAGACGAAAGTCGTAGCACTTGACCCGATTGATAGGGGATTGCGAC
>JANWYM010001021.1 GCA_025055355.1 Abditibacteriales bacterium | reverse complement strand
TGTGCACGTAAGGTTCGTCAATCTCATCGCCGTCGCGGGGCGGGCCCCACAGTTCAACGAGTTTGGGCGAGAAAAACGTGCCGATACCCTCCGAGCCGCCGCGCAACGGGCGTTTGTAACGCCGCCAGCCGACGCAGTTGACCAGGCGCGTGTTGACGCGGAAACCGCGCTCGTTCCAGCGAATCAGCGGTGAGGCGTCCACGCGCCGTGGATCGCCGTAGGGCGCCATGCCCATGACCTTGAACTCGCCGTCGAGCATCTCGAAGCCGAGGTATTCGGTGATCGCGCCGTAACAGCCGCCCAGTGAATCCGGGGCGTAAAACTCCTTGAGCGCGCGGATGTGGCCACCCTCGCCAACGCCGAACCACGTCGTGCAATACTCGCCCACGCCGTCCACGCTCAAAATCGCCGCGTCGCGGTAGCCGGAGACGTGATACGCGCTGGAGGCATGAGCCAGGTGATGCGGCACGGGCACGAACCGAACGGCGCGCGGCTCGATGCCCAGCCGCTCCAGCGCGGCAAACACGCGCCGCACGTTGCGCCGGAAGCGGCGGTTGCCGTTGAAAATCGCCGCAAAGGCGCGGTCGGGCGCATACCAGTGACGCAGCGCGTAATGCCAGCGCGCCGGGCCGAGCAGGCTCACGGGTGCGTAGG
>JANWYM010001020.1 GCA_025055355.1 Abditibacteriales bacterium | reverse complement strand
GATAGTGCAGAACGCGCCCGAACCGCCCGCGCCGGTCATCAGCAAGTTTTACGCGGAGCCGTCCCAGATTAAGCGCGGCGAGAGCGTGCTGCTGCGCTGGGAAGTGCAGAACGCTACCGAGCTGATTCTGACCCCGCCTGGTGGACTCAAGTTAGACCCCGCGATGCCCGGCTACGAGCATCGCCCCTCGCGCACCACCGAATACGAGTTGCTCGCTCGCAACGCCGCGGGGAAAACGGTCAGTAAGAAGGTCAAGGTGGAGGTTATCGACCCTTCGCAGGCGCAGATTGTGAACTTCGCCGCGCAGCCCGAAAAGATTGTAGCGGGCGAGAGCGTGACGCTGCGCTGGGAGCTGTTTAATGCCGTGCGCGCTGAAATCGACAACGGCGTCGGGCGCATCGACCCGAAGCAGGGCGAGATTACCGTGACGCCGATGACCACCACCACCTACACGCTGACCGCCTACGACAGCGAAGGCAGACCCACGCAGGCGAAGGTCACCGTGCGTGTGGAAACGACGCAGGAGACCCCGCCCACGACGACGCCTTAGTCGCCTTCGCGCAGACGCCGACGCGCCTTGCGCTTGATGCGCGCCAGCGCGTTATCAACGGCTTTCGGCGAGCAACCCAGTCGCGCAGCAATCTCGCGATAGGTGAGCTGCTGATGGTAGAG
>JANWYM010000101.1 GCA_025055355.1 Abditibacteriales bacterium | reverse complement strand
GAATGGTATTACAACCAACTGACTGACCAAGATGAACTCATCTGCGCCCTGTCGGGCGCGGGCTACATGAACGTTCGGGATTACGGCACC
This sequence comes from Abditibacteriales bacterium, assembly GCA_025055355.1. Taxonomy (GTDB): domain Bacteria; phylum Armatimonadota; class Abditibacteriia; order Abditibacteriales; family JANWYM01; genus JANWYM01. Next base: position 10,591 of record JANWYM010000101.1, on the reverse strand, counting down.
GCCTTCGCCAATCGGCAAGCGGTGCTGGAAGACTTCCTGACCCTCACGCAAACCTACATGGAGCGACTGGACCTGCGGACACTGCAAACCTATCATGGCGCGTGGGGCGAGCGGTCGGACTTCTCTCGCACCGGGGACCTCGCGCTTTTCGCCAAGCGCCTACGTGGCTTGACGGCGTTGTTCCCCGATGTCGGACGACACAACGACACGACCTACGCGGAGGCGAACTATTTGCTTGAGGGGCAAGACGACCCTGTGCCTGTTTTCCACTGCCTGACGCGCTGGGTGCCGTGGACTTACAGCCCTGACTTGGGGCAAAGGTCAGAGGACGCCGAAGTGTCTCACCTTGTCGCCGAAGTGCGGCGCATGACACCACCGACGCGACCGGCGTTTATGAGCGTCTTCGTCCTCAGTTGGACGTTCCGCCCGGAGATGATCAACCGAGCCGCGAAGGAACTGGGCGACTCCTACGTCTGCGTGACCCCTTCGCAGTTAGCAGGACTGCTGAGGCAAACGCAGCAGTCCCGTTGAAATCTCTAACGCAGCCGACGCGCCCGCCAGCGGCAGCCCCGCCAACAGCCCGCCTGCGGCAAGCGGGTGCGGATCGAAACCTCATGTTATGGGGATTGCTTTGCTTCGTTCCTCGTCATCGCGGCGCTCTTCGCCACGACAGGCATTTTCAGCGGGGAGGGGCTGAGGAAGGGATCAAACGCCACTCTTATACACAGGCTAAGGGGGGAGGAAGAACTTTTTCCCTGCGCCGGTGCAGCCTGGCGGGAATCTTCAACATCCGCCGATACTTCGTCACCGTGCGCCGCGCCACCTCAAACCCCGCCCGCCGTAACCGCGCCGCGATCTCACGGTCGCTCAAGGGTTGCCTCTCATCTTCCTGCGCCACCAGTTGCCGCAGATAGTTCTTCGCGTCTGGCGCGGCGGCAAAGAAGAGGTCGAAACTTACCACCGCGCCGCAGGGTGGGATCTGCATGAATCGTCCGCTGGTCGCGCGGCTGACCGTGGAGGCGTCGCACCCAACGCACTGCGCCAGTTGGGTTTTCGTCAGGGGCTTGAGATAGGCGCGGTCGCCGTCGTGGTCGAAGAAATCGCGCTGGAGAGCGATGAGCGCGGTCGTGATGCGCCGCAAGGTCGCCTGCCGCCGGCGCAGCATCTCAATGAACAGTTCCGCCCGCCCTACCCACCGCGCTACGTGTTGACGCTCAGTGTCGGTGTAGGAGGGCTTGTGGCGCTGCATCTTCTCATGCAGGTCGCGGTAGACGCCATTGACCCGCAGCGGCGCGTTGGGAGGCTGGACGACTTCCACCTCGTATCGATCACCGTGGCGTGTAATGACGACGTCGGGGCGCGCGAGGAGAGGTTCTGCGTGACGGCACACGTTCCAGGGGGGGCGAAACTGCCGTCCGGGGTAGGGCGTCAGGTTCTTCACGATGAACGCCGCTGCTGCCGCCACTTCCTCCACGGAGACGGACAGCTGTTGCGCCATGCGCTCAAAGCGACGGTGCGCGAGGTCGGTCAGGTGAGAACGGACGATGCGCTCGGCGAGGTCGCAGCCGACCCCTTGCTCGCGCAAATCGCGCAGTTGAACGAGCAGCGCCTCGCGCAGGTCACGCGCCCCCACGCTGACGGGCTCGAGCGTTTGCAGCCGCCTGAGCACCCGCTCGACTTCTCCCACCTCGCGTCCCAACTGCGCGGCGATGTCCGCTGTATCCCCTGGCAGGTAGCCGTCCTCGTTGAGGCAGCCGATGAGGTGGCAGGCGATGTCGAATTCGTCGCCCGAAAACTCCAGCCGCGCTTGCCAACGCAGATGTTCATGCAGCGTCAAAGGGGCGGCGATGTTCGCCATCGGGTCTTCATCGTCTTCCGCCGCTGTCCTGCATGGCAAGTGCCACGTGTTGAGGGACGACCCCTCAGCACCTTCCCACCAGCCGTCACAGTTGGGACAACGCCCGCCTGCTGTGACCGTTTGGCAGGTCGGACAGACATTTTCCTCCGCCGTTTCCAGCGCCGGGTTGTCCTGCAACTCCTGCGCGATGCGCTGCTCCAGTTCCAGCGCGGTCATCTGCAGCAGGGTGTGGCTCATCAGCAGCCGGAGGTCAGGACGTTGGACTAATTTTTGTTCCTGGAGGAGTTGAGTCATCTGCACGCACCTACTTTCGCTGTCAACGGATTTCGGTAGCGGATTAAGCGGATGGCGTTGGCGTCCAAACCGGAAGCAATCCGTTTAATCCGCTCCCAGAATCCGCTGACAGCCTCGAGGCGGAAGCAGACTACAAGGAACTCAGCGTGTTCTTACTCATGGTTGACGCGGCGTTGGCGGCGTTTTACTTTGGACATCGCCGCTCCGATGACCTTAATTTGTTTACGACGGACGCGCCCGCGTTGCTGACTATCCCTGCGGTGATGGACGATTTGGCACAGCGCGAAGGGGTGAGGGTGGAGCGCGTGCGCGAGTTTACGTTTATTCAGCAATATGAGGTGCGCGACCCGCAGTCTGCCGAGGCGCCTCCTCTGCCGAAGCGCAGCAGAAAGACAGCGGACTGACGCCGTTTAATTTTGCGACGTCACTGCGCGAGATCACTTCCTTTGCGCGGTTGCCTTCTATGATATCGGACATCAGCCTGTCCGACATGCAGCAGTTCTTTGTATCGCTCGCCGACCGATTGCTGGCGGGATTGAATCCATCCGATTAACTTTCCGAGAGGTGGCTCATGCCCTTTGAGGTGCGTGCTTCCTGTCCCGAAGAACGGGACGAAATTCTGGATGTGACCGACGCGGCGTTTGAGCGCACGTCGCGCGAGTTCTTTGAGACAGCGTGGCGGCTCGACCCGAACGATGCGCCGGAGTTGCATCGCGTCGGCGTGCTGGACGGGCGCATCGTCAGCGCGGCGCGCATTGTGCGGAAGACGGTTCGCGTCGGCTGTGCGGAGTTGACGCTGGGCGGCATCGCGGACGTGGCGACGCATCCCGACTTTCGCGGGCGGGGTTATGCCACCGAAGTTCTCAACGACTGCCTCCGCTACATGGACGCAAGTGGCTATCACCTTTCGATGCTCTTCACGGGGCTTCAGGCGTTTTACCGCCGATTGGGGTGGGAGGTTTTTCCGACGTATCATCATCTGTTTCACCTACTCCCCAATCTCCAACCCCCTCTGACTCTCCCCCTTAGCAAGGGGGAGATGGAGGGGGTTTCCGCAGGCTGGAAGCCTGCGCTACGGATTGCCCTCCTCGACCAAGACCAACACCTCGAAGCCGTCGCGCACGTTTACGAGGAGTTCAACCTGACCCGCACGGCGACGGCGCGGCGCGACGTGCGTGCCTACGAAAGCACGCTGCGCTGGCGGTTCGACCCGCGCGCCTTTTTTGTGGCGTTCGAGGGGGACGAAGTTGTTGCTTACGTGCGCGGGGCGTTCGGGGAGGAAGCCGCGCTCCATGAGTTCGGCTGTCTGCCCGGCAGTGAGGAAACGCTGCGCGGTCTCGTTCAACACTTTGTAGTGGAGGCACGGGCGCATGGCGCTCGGCGCCTTGCGGCGACATTGCCTCGCGAGGAGGGCGTGTTGACAGTGTTGACCCGATGCGCCGAAAGCGTCCACATCCGACAGGGCAGCGGCATGATGCTGCGACTGATGGGCGTGCGCCGCTTTCTCGAAGCCCTCGTGCCCGAATTAGAACGCCGCGTGATTGCGGCGGGTCACGCGGCGTCGTTCGCGCTCGGCATCAGCTGCCTCAACGAACAGGTCGAAATCCGCTGGGACGACTGGCGCATCACCCTCGGCGACCTGTCCCAGCCATCGCTTGTTCTCACGCTGTCGCCCATCGTCCTGCTGCAACTCCTCCTCGGCATCGGCGCGCCTGCGTTGGCGTCCGTGCCGATGACCGCCGAGCAGCGCAGCATCGTCGCAGCGATTGCGAACGCGGGGGAGTTCGTTTATTGGTCGGCGGATGGGTTCTGAGGAGCGTTGCGGAGCCGACGGTGTGGCAGGAGCGCTTGGCTCGGCGGGAGCCTCGCCCCCCTGATCGGAGGGGTTATCGCCTCGCTTTCTTCCCCTGCCCGCCGTCGCCGCCGATCAAGCCCAAGAAATCGTCGGGCGTAATCTCCTTGCCCGTGCAAAGGATGACGGCGCGTTCGATGGCGTTCTCCAACTCGCGCACGTTGCCAGGCCAGTCGTAGGTAAGCAGCAACTTCTGCGCCTCGCGGGAGAGGCCCTTGATGTCGCGGTTGTTTTTAGCGTTATACATCCGCAGGAAATGTTCCGCTAGGGGCAGGATGTCCTCCTTGCGCTCGCGCAGCGGGGGGATACGAATGGGGATGACCTGCAAGCGGTAGTAGAGGTCTTCGCGGAACTTACCCTCCGCGACATGCTGCTTGAGGAGGCGGTTGGTCGCGGCAATGATGCGCACGTCCACCTGAATTGGTGTGTTGCTGCCCACACGCCGCACCTCGCCGTCTTGCAGCACGCGCAGCAGTTTCACCTGCGTCGAGGGAGAAGTCTCGCTGATTTCGTCCAGAAAAATCGTGCCGCCGTCGGCTTCTTCAAATAGGCCCTTCTTGTTGGTCTTCGCGTCGGTGAACGCGCCTTTGACATGCCCGAACAGTTCGCTCTCGAGAATCGTCTCCGGCAGCGCGCCGCAGTTGATGGGCAGAAACGGCGCGCGGTGGCGCGGGCTGTGTTGGTGGAGGGCACGGGCGATGAGTTCCTTGCCCGTGCCGGTCTCGCCTTCAATCAGGACGGTGGCATCAGACGGCGCAACGCGGCGCACGAGGTCTAAGACCTCCAGCATCCCCTTGCTTTTCGCCACGATGTTCTCAAAGCCATACAGTTTGTCCTGCGCGCGGCGCAGGCGCACCAGTTCGGCGTCCTTGCGCTGCCACTCCAAAGCGCGGTCCAACTTGACGAGCAGTTCATCGGGGGCGAACGGCTTCTGCACGTAGTCAGCGGCGCCCAACTTCATTGCTTCTACCGCCGATTCGACGCTGCCGTAGGCGGTGAGGATAATCACGGCGGGAGAAGGCGTCAACCGCTGCGCGGCTTTGAGGACCTCAATGCCGCTGTTGGGGTTTTCCATCCGCAAGTCGGCAATCACCGCGTCGTAAACGTCTTGGGCGAGTTTCTCTATCGCTTCCTGCGCTGAGGCTGCCTGCCCCAGTTGATGCCCCTGCTTTTTCAGGAGCATCGAGAGCGTCAGACGAGAAGAGGCTTGGTCGTCAACGATGAGAATGGCAGCCACGGGGCATCGCTCCTACGGGGTGGGCTTGGGGCGGCTGGTGGGCTTGACCGGCAACTGAATGGTCATCTTTGTCCCCACACCTTCTTGACTCTCCACCAAAATCTCCCCCTTGTGCGCACTGATAATGTGGTGAGCGATCGCCAGCCCCAAACCGGTGCCGTTTTTCTTGGTGGAGTGGAACGGTTGGAAGATGCGCGGCAGTTCGGATTCGGGGATGCCCACTCCCGTGTCAGCGACCTGCACATGCACCCGCCCGTTGCAGAACATCGTCGCCACGGTGAGCGTGCCACCCTGTGGCATGGCTTCGACCCCGTTCATGGCGATATTCAGCAGCACCTGCTTGATCTGGTCGGGGTCAACCTCCACGATCGGGATGGTCTCATCCAGACGACGCTGAATTGTGACGTGGCCGTTGGTGGCCCGGTCGCGCTCCAACATGTCCAACGTTTCGTTCACGACCTCGTTCAGGTTGACGGGACTTAACTGCGGCTCGCGGGGGCGGGCGTAGTTGAGGAAATCCGTCAGGATGGCATTGAGTCGCTGCGCTTCCTTCTTGACGACTTCCAGCAGCAGCAGTTGCTCCTCGTCAATCGGCATCCCCGCCTCGGCACTCAACAGGTTGGCGGCGGTGACAATGGAACTGAGGGGGTTGCGAATCTCGTGCGCCATGCCCGCCGCCAACTCGCCAATCGCCGCGAGGCGCTCGTGCTTGCGCACCTGTTCCTCCAGCGTCTTCTGGCGCGTCACGTCGCGGGTGATCTCGATGACGTATTCGACCTTGCCCTCTTTGTTCTTAATCGGAAAGGTGGACAGTTCGACGTGCCGCTTTTGCCCGTTGGGCAGGGGCAGCGTGTAGGAGACATTCATCGGCTTGCCTTTTTCAAAGGTGTGGGAAGTCTGGCAGAAGGGACAGGACTCATCGCGCTGATAGAACCCCCGAAAACACTTCTCGCCGACCAACTCCATCGGGTAGCGGCGCGTTTCCGTCTTCGCGGCGCGGTTGGCGTAGATGACGTTGTAATTCTCATCCACGATTTTGATAACGTCTTGGATCCCATCCAGCACCGCCTGCAGGAACTCCTCCGTCTGGGCGAAGGACATCCCCGCCCCCTTGGCGGACAGCACGGCTAATTCTGGGTGATGACTCATGGCTTAAGAAGCCTCTCCGAAAACCGCGTAGCGCTCACATCTTGTCGGCATTTTATGTAAGCGGGAAGCCGGCGCCACTCGGTTGTCGGATAGGCTCCACGTAAGTTATTCGGGTATTCCCGTATGCGGGTATTCGGGCAACGACCTCAGTCCATGCGGGCTAACATGTAGACCCGCCTACCCGCATACCGTCATTGGTCATATCGCCGCCGCTTGGCTGCCGAAGGGATGCGCAGCACTTCCCGATACTTGCTGACGGTGCGACGTGCAATCTCGATGCCTTTTTTCTTGAGTTGCTCCACCAACTGCTCATCGCTGTAAGGATGGCGGGGGTCTTCCTCAGCGATGATGGATTTTAGCACCTCCTTGACCGCCAGCGAGTCGTCGAAGAACTGCTCACAGGGGAAGAGGTCCCCATTCGGCAGCCGCGCGTATTTGCCCGCGACGGCGCGACCGATGGTAGATTCATGATAGCCTAACTTGCGCGCGATTTGCAGGCGCGTTAGCGGTTTGAGGTGCAGGCGTCCGTGCTCCAGAAACTCGCGCTGCTCCTCGCAAATACACTCAATAATTTCCTTGAGGGCACGCCGCCGCTGGTTCAGGTTGTCCAGAAACTCGCGCGCTTGCGTGACCAACTGTTGAACGAGTTCGCGGTCGTGCTGGGAGTGTTGGTCGGGGGCGAGGCGCATAGCGCGCAACTGCTGCTGCCACACCTGATTGACGCGCAGCCCCACCGCGCGCGACATGACGACTTCGACCTCATAGCGAACGCCGTCTCGAGCTTCAATGCGGTGAATGATGACATCGGGTCGCACCCGCCCCGGCATCGTCGCGGACGCCCCGGGACTATGCGCGCGCAGCGACGCCCCGCCCGGGTGGGGATTCAGTCGCTCGCGGATGAAGTCAGCGGCGGCTTGCACCTCCTTGACCGACTTGCGCAAACGCCGCGCGATGTCCTCGTAGTTATGTCGCCCCAACGCCGCCCAGTGGTCGCGGACGATTTTCTCCGCCAGCGGATTACCGCTGCCCTGCTCGGCAAGGTAGCGCAGTTGAATCAGTGCGCACTCGCGGGCGTCCCGCGCCCCCACGCCCACCGGCTCCAACTGCTGCACCTGCATGAGGACCTCCTCGAGACGATGCACCTCCACGCCTAACCCCTCGGCGAGGGAGACGAGATCTTCGTCGAAGTAGCCCTCATCGTTGATACAACCGATCAGCACCTCGCCCAGCGCGCGCGTCTCGCCGGAAGCCATCTGTCCCCACTGCTGGCGCAGATGCTCTTGCAACGAGAGGGGTGCCTCCACCCATTCCAACGGGTCGTCGGTGTCCTCGTCCGCGCCGCTTCTTTCCGCGTAAAACGGCGCCACCGTCAGCGCCTCCCAACGCTCTCCCGCGCTCTCCTCCGGCACCGCTTCGAGGGAGGCTTGAAAACCACAAGCGCATTCTGTATCGGTTAGCGGCGCCCCGCACACGGGGCATTGCCGCTCGGCATCCTGCTCCAGCGCCGGGTTCTCGTTCAACTGCTGCGTGATATGCTGCTCCAAGTCGGTCAACGGCATTTGCAGCATCGCGTAAAACGCGATCATCTTCGGGCTGAGCGTTTGCTCCTGGCGAGGTGCGAGGTTTTGCGTTTGTCGCATGTCTCGTCACCTTCCGAAATTAACATACCACTTCCGGGAGGGACTGTCAAGAAAGTCGCTGGCAACCACGACCTGTCTGAGGACAACTGCGCAACGCTTGCTAAACTCTTTTGCGTTTTCCCTTGACAAGAAAAAACAATGGGAATATAATAATGGCTGGATGACGCGGGGTGGAGCAGTCAGGTAGCTCGTCGGGCTCATAACCCGAAGGTCGAAGGTTCGAATCCTTCCCCCGCCACCAGCCGCAGAGGGGCAGTCCCGCGAGTCGGGGCTGCTCCTTTTCGTTAGAGTGTGCATAAAAACGGCTTTTGACCCCTCCCCCAACCCCTCCCCCAAGGGGAGGGGAGTCCAAGAGCGCCCCTCCCCCAAAAGGAGTGGCATCCAAAGACGCCGCCCTCCTCCCCTGCGGTAGCGGCATCCTAAAATGCCGCCCTCCTCCCCTGCGGTAGCGGCATCCCAAAATGCCGCTCTCCTCCCCTTGGGGTAGTGACATTCAAGGACGCCGCTCTCCTCCCCTGCGGTAGTAGCATCCCCAAACGCCGCTCTCCTCCCTTTGCGGTAGTGGCATCCCAAAATGCCGTTCCCCTCGCCTTGCGGTAGTGGCATCCCAAGACGCCGTTCCCTTCGCCTTGCGGTAGGTGGCATCCCCAAACGCCGTTCTCCTCCCCTTGCGGTAGTGGCATCCAAGAATGCCGTTCCTCGCTCCTTGGGGAGGAGGTTACAAAAGCGCTGCTCCCCTCCCCTTGGGGGAGGGGTTGGGGGAGGGGTTTTTATACACTCAGTCGTGCTGAAATGATGAAGGTCACTGAACTTGGGCGGCATGGTGGCGTCTAAGACAGCGATGACACATGGGACTCATATAGTTGAGGCAAGGTGGATGATTCCTCCCGTTCCCCAGAAAGTTCTTGTGATGGACGATGCCGAGCAGGCGCTGCTGGCGCGGTGCCGCGCGAATGATTTGCTCGCGTTTGAGGAGGTCGTCCATCGCTACAAGAACAAAGTGCACAACTACATCGCGCGTATGGTCAACGATGCGGACGACGCCGAGGACTTAACGCAGGACGTTTTCGTGAAAGCCTTCATCTCGCTCGGCTCGTTTCGCGGCGAGGCGAGCCTGCAAACCTGGCTCTACCGCATTGCGACCAACCTATGCATTGACCGCGCGCGGCGGCGGAAGCGGCAGAGATGGGACACCATGTCTTTGGACGAACCCGTGAGAGACGACGAAGACGATGAAATAGGGCGCGATGTTCCTGACGTAGAGGCAGACCCCTACCGCCACCTTGAGCGTAAGGAACTCCGTCAACAGGTGCGTCGCGCGCTGGGTCGGCTGTCCGAGAAACTGCGTGCGGTGATCGTGCTTTACGATGTGCAAGGGCTGAGTTATGAGGAAATCGCTCAGGTGTTGGGCTGCCCGCTCGGAACGGTCAAATCGCGTCTGTTCAATGCGCGGGCGGAGTTAGCCAAGCATTTGAAACCTTACCTGTATGGGGAGGGCGCAGAACCTCATGCGTAAATGTCAGAGCGTCGAATGGCGATTATCGGCATACCTGGACGGACAACTGCAGCCCACCGACCGCGCAGCAGTGGAAGCGCACCTGAGGGAATGCCCCAAGTGCGCCGCCATGCTGCGGGCGATGCGAGTGGGTGTGGAGGCCCTGCGTAGCATGAGAACCACCGAGGTGTCGGACGCCTTCTGGCAGCGGCTGCGCGAACGGCTGCCGCAGGAAAAGCCGACTGGGTGGCAGCGTTGGGTGACTGCCCTGCGTTGGGGTTGGACGGAACGGCAACAAGCGGCGTGTCGTCGCTTGGCAGCGGCAGCGATAGGCGTTGTGATATTGATTGGGTCGTGGACGGGTGTAAAAAACTATCAGGGGCGCGTCGCGGCGGAGCAATATGCCGAGCAATGCGCGGAGCGACATTCGCTCTACCTTGTGCATCAGCCGTTCGGGGATGCAACGGCGTTATCTGGCGGGTTGAGTGAGTGATGAAAGTCAAACGGTATCTTTACCTTATGACGGTGGTTTTGTCAGGGGTAGGCGGGACCTGCTCAGCGGTCAAAGCGCAATCGCCGCCGCCGGCGGGAGAGGTTCTGCGCCAGATGCTCCGGGCGGAATTGACCGTGCCGCTGGAGGGCGTGCAGGTCACGCGGGATAAAAAAGGACGCGAACTGCGCCAGCAGATCAGCAAAAAACCGCCCCATTGTCTGCGGGTGGAGGTGATCAGCCCCGGTCCGCGCAAGGGGGAGACGCTGGTGCGCAACCGTGCGATGCAGTGGCATTTGCGCCTTCGCCCAGAGAAGACGGTCGTGCAGCAGCCCATCGCGCCCGGCGAAAACTTAACCCCTCGCAAACTGGCGCCTCAAGTGGAGCGGATGCGGAAGAACTTCACCGCTGAATATGCAGGCACGGACAAAGTCGCCGGACGCGAGGCTTACGTCATCGCCATCACCCCTCACCACCCACGCCTGCCCACGCGCAAGATCTGGGTGGATATGGAAAAGTTCGTCGCGCTCAAACGCGAGCAGCGCGCGCCCGATGGGACGCTCATTCAATCGGTCG
>JANWYM010001019.1 GCA_025055355.1 Abditibacteriales bacterium | reverse complement strand
TCCAGCGGGACGTCTTCGCGGAGGTAAACCCGGTCGCCGATGCGGATGCCGAACACGCCCTTCTGGGCTCCCTCGCGGAGGGTCTGCCTCAAGGTTTCCTGCGGGTCCTGCACCATCGGCTGCCCCGGAACCCCCGTCAGCAGGATCTCGACCTGTTGCACCGGGAGTTCGCCGCGTTGCTCCAGATCGCCCCGCAGCGTCTCCGCGAGAAACTCCGGGGCCAAGCGGTCCAGCACGATCCCCTCTTGCCGCAGCGCCGCCTCGACGAACTGGCTGAGGGTCTTCGCTTTAAGGGCTTCGGGAGATTGCCGAAGCAGAACCTCCTCCACGCCTTCCCGACCGGGACGGTAAAGCCGGGTGTAGCTTCGGAGCAGCAATGCCTCCAGCTCCGTCTCCTTGTCTTTCAGCTGCGCGTTGACCTGATCCCTGTCCTCCTTGTCCAGGTCTTTGAAGGAGGCCGAGCGGGTCACCTCTTGAAGCGCCAGCAAGCGCCGGAGGGCGCTTTGAACAGGGCCCACCCCATCCGGTCGAGGGGCCAGGAAGACCAGCATGTTTTTGTGCCGGCGGATGGATCCTCCCGCGTATTGGGTCGCCTGGTTCATCCATTTCCGCTCGTCCTCGACGTCGGGGCTGAGGATCACCAGCGTCGGGCGCGGATGGTCCGGCACAGCGGC
>JANWYM010001018.1 GCA_025055355.1 Abditibacteriales bacterium | reverse complement strand
GGTACTAGCAGCAGGAGGAGTAGTCTCCTTAAAAATGACGATCATATTCGACCCGGAAAAAGTAATATCCAGTTCGGCGGTCTGCCCCGTCGCCGTAGCAGTATAGGTAAAACTGGCTGCCCTGACTCTCCCGCTAACCCCCAGTGCAAGGACTCCTACAAGACACCATATAAAGGTCAGTTTACGCTTCAAGAGTCACCAACTCCTTACACATTCTCTAACCTCATACCATGTTGCCGCTCAGGTCTGAGATGGAGAATAGAACTTGCTTTATGATCGGACAGTAGGATAGCGCCTTGTGCGCATCTGTCCTAAAGAGTGTGTATAAAAACGGCGTTTGACCCCTCTCCCACGGGGAGGGGAGTCTAAAAACGCCGCTTCCCTCCCCTTGGGGGAGGGACTGGGGGAGGGAGAGAAGCGCGAAACGCAAAAGTTTAGTCAGTAATAAATTTGATACAACGCTCGATTTAACGCGATACTGAGGAAGTTCCAGAACGCGCCCATGACGAAATCACCGATGACCAGCCCCATGCAAAACGGCAATGCCTGCCGATAGGCTTTCAGTCCGCCGTATTTGAGCAGCCCACTCTTCGCCACCGCACTTAAGAGGAACGCCGCCCAGAAGAGGTCCATGTGCATGGCAAGACCGTAACCGAGCGGATGAATCGTCCACCA
>JANWYM010001017.1 GCA_025055355.1 Abditibacteriales bacterium | reverse complement strand
GCCACAACACCAAGTCGGCCTCGTGGGGCGATTTCGACAACGACGGTTTCCTCGACCTGTACCTCGCCAACTGGTCGTGCTACCCCAAGTGCGGCCGTCCAATGGAGGGCGACCCGGACAGGCTATACCGCAACAACGGCGATGGCACGTTCACGGATGTCTCGCACTACCTCGGCGGCAGCCTGAACGGCGCCGGCTTCATCGCCGGCTTCAACGACTACGACAACGACGGCGACCTCGACATCTACCTCGTCAACGACGAGTGGGTGAACGGCATCGGCAACAAGCTCTGGCGCAACGACGGCCCCGGCTGTCTGGGCTGGTGCTTTACCCAGGTGGCCGAGCAGTCCGGCGCGGCGTCGAAGCTCTTCGGCATGGGGCTGGCCGTCGGCGACTACGACAACGACGGCGACCTCGACTACTACTACTCGAACGCCGGCCCGATGGAGCTGCTGCAAAATCAGGGCGACGGCACGTTCCGCGAGATGGCTGAGGCGGCGGGCGTGCAGGCCGCGAACGGCATCGGCTGGGGCGCCGTGTTCTTTGACTACGACAACGACGGTTGGCGCGACCTGTATCTGGCCATCGCCGATACCACCGACCACAAAGGCATCGCCGCCAACAGGCTCTTCCGCAACAACCGCGACGGCACCTTCACCACTGTAGCCTGCGACAACGAGGCCTCCG
>JANWYM010001016.1 GCA_025055355.1 Abditibacteriales bacterium | reverse complement strand
CCTCTCACCACTATCCGCCAGCCGATGTTCGATATCGGGCTGCGGGCGACCGAAATGCTGCTGCAGCAGATCGAGCGCGGTGAACGTCTCCACCATAGCCTGCTACTGCCTACGGAACTGGTGGTTCGGGCGACAGTAGCTCCTCCCGCCACGCCATAGCCGCGTCGAGTGGAGTACGTCCGTTCCCTCCTTTGGCAAAAGGGAAGCTTTTGTGGTATCCTCTGTAGCGGTGTCTGCAATGGAAACGACCGCGTTGCAAACCGTCAGTGGTTCCCAACCGTTGCGATTGCCCACCGTAGCCATCGTCGGACGCCCCAACGTGGGCAAGTCCACCCTGTTTAACAGGCTGGTGGGGGCGCGCGTCGCGATCGTCGAGGACACCCCCGGTATCACGCGCGACCGCCTGTATGGCGAGACCGAATGGCGGGGGCGTGCTTTCCAGGTAGTGGATACGGGGGGCATCCTGTTAGAGGACGAAGACCCCCTCATCACTCAGGTGCGCCTTCAGGCGCTGGCAGCTATCGAGGAAGCAGACGTCATCCTGTTCCTGGTGGACGCTGTGGAGGGCGTCACGCCCGCTGATGAGGAACTGGCGGAAGTGCTGCGCACGACCACCAAGCCCGTGCTGCTGGTAGCGAACAAGGTGGACAACACGCGGCGCGAAGCCGACGCTGCCGAGTTCTACGCACTAGGCTGGGA
>JANWYM010001015.1 GCA_025055355.1 Abditibacteriales bacterium | reverse complement strand
GGAGAGGGAGCGTCGCAGCACGCTCTGCGCAACATCGAACACCGAACACTGAACATCGAACATCGAATCGGGCAGAGCAGAGCGAGTGGCTGGTTCGACTCTGTTCAGAAAGCAAACCGCCAGCCGGGTCGAAACCTGGTGGGTCGGGGTCGGAGGTTCGGTCGGTGCTTGACCGCCGGAGGGCTTCATCGGCGCGCCGCCTGAACCTCTTACGGGCCGCAGAGTTTCAGGAATTCCTGCTCGGTGAGCGTTTTGACACCGAGTTGACGGGCCTTGTCGAGTTTAGAGCCGGGATCGGCGCCGACCACGACGTAATCGGTTTTCTTGCTGACGCTGCTGCTGACCTTGCCGCCGAGCGCTTCAATTTTTGCGGTGGCCTGCTCGCGGGTCATGGAGGCGAGCGTGCCGGTGAGCACGAAGGTTTTACCGGCCAGCGGTCCGGCAGCCGCCGCCGGCCGGTAAAGGTCGGATTGAAAATTCAGGCCGATTTTGCGCAGGCGATCGAGCAGGCGGCGGTTGTCCGGGTCGTTGCGCCAGCGCACGATGCTCTGAGCGATGACCTCGCCGATGTCCTCGGCTTGCATCAGTTGCTCGGGCGTCGCCTCAAAGATTTCGTCCAGCGACGGGAAGTGGCGGCAGAGGGATTTGGCGACGCCGGCGCCGACATGCAGGATGCCCAGGCCGTAGAGCACGCGCCAGGCTTCG
>JANWYM010001014.1 GCA_025055355.1 Abditibacteriales bacterium | reverse complement strand
GGAGGGGGAACGCGGCTCCTCTCTCCCGCGACGCGGGAGAGGGGCGGGGGGTGAGGGTTAATGTGGCATTTGAAACCCCGATTGGTATTATCACTTTTGGGCTGTTGCAGGGTACGACGGCGGGGACGCCGTCGTACCCCCTGGAAGCTTACCGCTTCATCCGCAGCGCAGCTTCGTAGCGGGCATTCACCACATTCCAGTCGATCGCCTGCAGGAAGGCGTCGATATAGCGGGCGCGCGCCGTCTGGAAGTCCAGATAGTAGGCGTGTTCGTACACATCCATCGCCAGCAGCACCGTGTTGTGCCACACGGGGAAGGTGTTCTGCGCGTCGCCGATGTAGTTGAACAGGATGCCCTCGTCGTGGTCGTAAGCGAGCCAGACCCAGCCGCGTCCGCCCATGCCCGTCGCCTTGAAGTCCTCCCGCCAGCGTTCGAACGAGCCGAAGGCGCGGGCAATCGCGTCGCGCAGCGCGCTGCTCGGCTCGGAACCGCCGCCGCCCATGTTCTCAAAGTAGAGTTCGTGGTTCTTCACGCCGCCCACAGCGAAAGTGTAGTCGACCTTCAGCGAGCGGATGAGACTGTAGGTCTGATTGCCTTTGCTGAAGTCGTCGGAGGTGAGCTGCGCCAGCGCGCGGCGAATCTCGTTCGTCTTATTCACATACCCCTGATAGAGCTTGTAGTGTTCCTCGTGCGTCTTGCGCGAGATGCCG
>JANWYM010001013.1 GCA_025055355.1 Abditibacteriales bacterium | reverse complement strand
AAGACGCACGAGGAACACTACAAGCTCTATCAGGGGTATGTGAACAAGACGAACGAGATACGCCGTGCGCTGGCGCAACTGACCTCCGACGACTTCAACAAGGGCAACCAGAGCTACAGCCTGATTCGCTCGCTGAAGGTCGACTACACCTTCGCCTACGGCGGTTATAAGAACCACGAGTTGTATTTTGAGAACCTTGGAGGCGGCGGTTCCGAGCCGAGCAGCGAGTTGCGCGCCGCGCTCGCCCGCTACTTCGGCTCCTACGAACGCTGGCTGGAAGACCTCAAGGGCACGGGGATGGGCGGTCGCGGCTGGGTGTGGCTCGCCTATGACCACGACGACGGCAGCCTGTTCAACTACATCGGCGACGCGCAGAACACCTTCCATATGTGGAACTGCTCGGTGCTGCTGGCGATGGATGTGTACGAACACGCCTACTATCTGGACTTCCAGACGGCGCGCGCCCGCTACATCGACGCGTTCATCCAAGCCATCGACTGGAACGTGGTGAATGCGCGTTATCAAGCCGCGCTGCGGATGAAACCGGGCATCTAAAGTGTCTTGATACAGCGGTAGAAACGCCGACGCTACGCGAGACAAGCGTGTGGCGTCGGCATCCTTGTACCAATCGGGGCTGCAAGAGATACGCGCCTTGAAGTCCGCAAGCACCCTCAACCAGCCCCAGCCCCTCTCCCGCGTGCGGGAGAGGGGCT
>JANWYM010001012.1:271-722 GCA_025055355.1 Abditibacteriales bacterium | reverse complement strand
GGCATGGACTGCTTCGGCACCGACGTAGTAGCGCTGCGCCATCAAGGCGGCCTTGGCGCGCACGTCAAGACGCTGGCCGAGGTGCTGGGCGAACACGGCTACAACACTACCTGCGTCGGCTTCAGCGGCAACCCGGCGGCGCGCGGCTTCCAGAAATACCTGGACTTCGCCGGTTGGGGATCGTGGGAGGAAGGCCGCAGCCCCAAGGCCGAGAACCTCAACGCCGTCGCCATCCCGGAGCTGCGCCGGCTGGCGAAGGAAGACGCGCCTTTCTTCCTGTTCCTGCGGCACATGGACCCGCACTCGCCTTACCTGCCGCCCCGCCCGTTCGAGCGCATGTTCTACGCCGGCGACGAGTTCGACCCGAACAATGCCTCGCTCGATCCGGTCTATGCGTTCAAGCCGTTCACCGACTACTTCCGAAGCTGGTTCCCTCCCGGCTGCACCGACA
>JANWYM010001012.1:0-261 GCA_025055355.1 Abditibacteriales bacterium | reverse complement strand
CATCGCTTACATGGACGCAGCCATCGCCAACCTGTTCTCAGCGATTGAGGCGCTGGGCATCGAAGAAGAGACGCTGGTGGTGATCAACGCCGACCACGGCGAGACGCTCTACGATCACGACTGCTACTTCGACCACCACGGCCTCTACGAATGCACGCTGATCGTGCCGCTCATCTTTCGGTTTCCGGGGCGTGTACCGGCCGGCAAGCGCATCGCCGACATCTGTCACATGAAGGACGTGATGCCGACCATCCTCGAGCT
>JANWYM010001011.1 GCA_025055355.1 Abditibacteriales bacterium | reverse complement strand
GAGCGCGAACGGAACCAAGATCCAGCGCGGCGCGCTGCGCGAGATGGCGCGCGCCCGGCTCGCCGCCGAGCGCGGCGCGCGCTCCTGAGGGCAAAGAAAAAGGCCCGGTCGCCCGGGCCTTCTTTGCGCGAGACCGCCGCGATTCAGAGCGGGCGGATGTTGATCGCCTGCTCGCCCTTCGGGCCGGTCGCGACGTCGTACGACACGCGCTGGTTCTCCTTCAGGCTCTTGAAGCCGCTCGCCTGGATCGCGGAAAAATGCGCGAACAGGTCCTTGCCGCCGCCGTCGGGCGTGATGAAGCCGTAGCCTTTCGCGTCGTTGAACCACTTGACGGTTCCGGTTGCCATGATGATTTGCCTTTCTGTCCAGAGTTGATGAAAAACGGGCTTTCGCCCACTTGCCGGAAGAGCCAAGCAGTTGACGCGGTACTTGCGGTAAGGAAGGACTCGCGGGATCCGACTTGAGAACACCAGCGGGCCGCATTATACACCGATCGCGCGAGCGCGGGGCTTAACCCGCGCAATAGATCGCCGCGACGCGCCGCCGCTTGCGGCCGCGGTCGACGGAAAGGCCGCTTACGTTCGAGCTCGGTTCCGCCGTCGAAACGATCGCAAGGCGGGTGGCATGCGGCCGATCGTCGATCTGCGTTCCGAGCCGGTGGACTGCGGCCGAGCGCGCGCCCGGCTGCTCGCGCTGGAAAATCCGGGGCGGCGGACATGCGATCGGGCGCGC
>JANWYM010001010.1 GCA_025055355.1 Abditibacteriales bacterium | reverse complement strand
CACCCTCGCGTTTGGGAAGCGTCGGGACACGTGCAAAGTTTTAGCGACCCGCTCATCGACGACAAAACGAGCAAAATCCGATACCGCGCCGACCACCTCATCGAAGGCTACATCAAACAACTTGAACGCAAAGGCAAAACCGACGACGCCAAGCGCGTTAGCGACGCACTCGTCAAAGCGCTCAACAGCGAGGATATGAACAAAGCCCTCTACGACATCATCGTCAAGGAGCAAATCAAATCTCCCGATTCGGGCGCGTTCAATTGGACGGAGGTGCGACAGTTCAACTTGATGTTCTCCTCGAAGCTCGGCGCGGTCGCCGACGACGCAAGCATCGTGTATCTCCGCCCCGAAACCGCGCAGGGCATCTTCGTCAATTTTCACGCGGTCAGAGAATCGGCTCGTTTGAAAATTCCTTTCGGCATCGCGCAAATCGGCAAGGCGTTCCGCAACGAAATCGTCAAGGGCAATTTCATTTTCCGAATGATCGAGTTCGAGCAGATGGAAGGAAGCGCGAATGAAATGGCACATTGAGCGGCTTGGCATCAAGCCCGAAAACCTCGTTTGGCACAAGCACGAAAAACTCGCGCACTACGCCGACGCCGCCTTCGACATCAAATACAAGTTTCCTTTCGGAACCGAAGAGGTCGAGGGCATTCACTCGCGCACCGATTTCGACCTGCGCCGTCATCAAGAGTATTCGGGCAAAAACATGGCATACAGCGACCCCGAAA
>JANWYM010000100.1 GCA_025055355.1 Abditibacteriales bacterium | reverse complement strand
GCTCTATGCGGAGATGTACCGGATGCAGATGGGCGAGGAGTGGGCGGAGGCGACGGCGGCACCCGCCTCGATGGGTCAAGACCTCTGACCTTGACCCGAATGCGACCAGAGGGCTCAACCCCTCGGAGGCCTCTGGTCAGGCACGGCAGCGTCGTCAGAGACGACTGCCAGTCACGGGGCAGCGCCGTGGGAGACTCCATGTGGGGGATAGGATGTAAGGGAATTGCTTGGCAAGCACAAGCCGATGGGTCAATACCACGCCGCCGTTAGAAGGGATCGGCAGGGACTTCAGGGGGAACCTAACCGTTCGCAATGCGTCGGATTGACAGGCTGAAGTGTCTAAGTTTGACGCCGGAGAGAGTTGGGCAAAATAGCAAAGGTCTTGAAAGTCCTGGGGAGGTTAGTGGATGGTTGAAGTCGAACAGTTGACGAAGAAGTATGGTGAGGTGACCGCCATTAAGGATGTCTCTTTCCGCGTGGAGCGGGGGGATATTTTGGGCTTCCTCGGTCCGAACGGCGCGGGCAAGACGACCACGATGCGCATTCTGACCTGCTTTATGGCGCCCACCTCGGGCACGGCGCGCGTGGGCGGTTATGACATCTTCAAAGATTCGCTGGAGGTGCGCCGCCTCATCGGGTATCTGCCTGAGGGCGTGCCGCTTTACCGCGATATGGCGGTGCGCAAGTATCTGCTCTACTGCGCCGCGCTGCGGGGGGTGCCGCGCCGAGGACGGGAGGACCGCGTGGACGAGGTCATGGCTAAGACGCATGTGGACGAGTTCGCTGACAAAATCATCGGCAAACTATCCAAAGGGCAGCGGCAGCGCGTCGGCTTGGCGCAAGCCATCGTTCATGACCCGCCCGTGCTGATCCTCGACGAGCCCACGGCGAGTTTGGACCCCGCGCAAACCCGCGAGGCGCGGGAACTCATTCGCACGTTGGGCAAAGACCACACCATCATCCTCAGCACCCACATCCTCGCCGAGGTCAGCATGGTCTGCAATCGCGTCATCATCATTGACGGCGGAGAGGTCAAAGCGGTGGACACGCCCGACAACCTCTCGCGCCAGATCCGCCAATCGGATGTGATTCAACTGCGCTTCAAGCGCGCGCCCAGCGATGCCGCCCAGCAGTTGCGGAAACTCAAGGGCGTGCAGCGGGTGCAGCAGCAGGACGGCGCGTTCATGGTCGAAACCAGCCTCGACGCGGATTTACGCGAGGAGTTAGCCGCGTTCGCGGTCAACAAGGGCTGGGGGCTGTTGGAGTTGCGGCGGATGGAGTTGTCGCTCGAGGATGCCTTCATCGAAATCACCAGCGGTCACGTCGAGCGCATTGTCGCCGCCTCATCGGAGGCACGTCAGGAAGGAGGCACGGACTGATGGCAGTCAGACAACAGAGTGTCCCCGTCGCCGAAAGAACAACCTCCCAAGTGCAGCGGGCGTCCCGCGCCGGTCTGGCGGGTCTGGGAGCCTCGCTGCAGACCATCGGGATCATCGCTCTCAAAGAACTGCGCACTTACTTCACTTCGTGGATGGCGTATGCGCTGATCGCTGTCTACCTGTTCATCGCCGGCTTCATCTACTGGGTGGTGGTGGGGCGGATGTCCCACTCCTTGCCGCTGTCGCCGTTCTTCGCGGAGTTGGCGATTATCCTCATGTTCATTGTGCCGCTGCTGACCATGCGCCTGCTGGCGGAGGAGAAAAGCACCGGCACCGTGGAACTGCTCTTGACCTCCCCCGTGACCGACTGGCAAGTCGTGCTGGGGAAGTTCTTCGGCGTCTTCGGCGTGCACACGGTCCTCGTCCTCCTCACAGCGCACTTTCCCATCATGTTGTTCAAGTGGGGCAACGTGGACAAGGGAATTATTTGGTCGAGTTACCTGAGCCTCTGGCTCACGGGCGGCATCTTCCTCAGCATCGGCTTGTGGGCATCGTCCCTCACCGACAGTCAGGTGGTCAGCGGCTTCCTCGCCTTCGGCGTCCTGCTCATGCTCTGGCTGGTGAACATCTTCGGTTTCACGATGCAAAACGCCTTCGGCGAGTTTTGCCGCCATGTCTCGGTGTTGAGCCACTTGGAGGACATGACCTCGGGGGTCATTGACACCAAGGACCTCGTGTATTGCGTCAGCGTCATCGGCTTCTTCCTGTTCTGGGCGAAGCAGGTGCTGGAAAGTCGGAAGTGGAAGTAAGCACGTTGGCACGTTAGCACGTTTAACGTTTAACGTTCCAATGTGCTAACGTGCCAACGGTTCTTGGAGGATATGGCGAGAGGAACTAAATCTGCTGAACCCTCTGCTTCCTTCCTCGACCGCTTTGCTGGGGTGGGGATGAGTCTGGGTCTTCTGTTGATCGCCGTGGGGCTGGGCTGGTGGTTCATCAGCGGCGCGACCTATCCACCGCGCTGGGCGTATGCGGTGTTCGCGGTCGGGGTGCTGCTGCTGATGGCGATGGCGTCCAGCAAGCCGGAGTTGCTGCGGGCAATGCTGCCGGGCCGGCGGCAACTGAAATACGGCAGCAACGCGTTCGCCAGTATTGTATTGTTGTTCATCGCACTGTCCTTCCTGAACTACCTGACGACGCGCTACAAACACCGCTTTGACTTGACTAAGAACCGCTCGAACACGCTCTCGCCGCAGACGATTAAGATCCTGCGTGAGAAGGTCAAAGGTCCGCTGCATATCACCTACTACTACGCGGGCGGGCGCGGTGGCGGGCTGCCGCCGGAGGTGCAGCGCTTGCTGCGCAACTATGAGGGGAACTCGCGCCATATCCGCGTGGAGTTCGTGGATGTCATCACCAACCTCCAGCGCGCCAAGCAAGACGGCGTGTTCGGCGGCGTGACAACTATCCTCAAATATCCCAAGATCCCCAACGCGGTGGACCGCCTGACGGCGATCCCCGACGAATCGGCTATCACGGGCTCCATCCTCAAGTTGACCTCCAACCGCAAAAAGCGCATCTATTTCATGCAAGGGCACGGCGAGCGGAGCATCACCGGTTTCGACGAGGAGGCGATGAGCAGCGCCAAATCC
The DNA here is from genome assembly GCA_025055355.1 of Abditibacteriales bacterium. Lineage (GTDB taxonomy): Bacteria > Armatimonadota > Abditibacteriia > Abditibacteriales > JANWYM01 > JANWYM01. The sequence goes on along the minus strand of JANWYM010000100.1, from coordinate 7,675 downwards.
GCCCTCGAAAAACTCAACTACAAGGTCGAGTCGCTGCCGCTCCTCGAAAAAGGCAGCCGCCTCACGCGGGAGGTCGACGAGAAGCAAGAGGAAAAGGAGCATGAACACTCACACGGCGAGAAAAAAGAGGAGCCCCAGTCGAGCGTCATTCACGGCGTGGACGTGCTGGTGATTGCTGGACCGCGCACCGACTTGAACGAAGACGAAGACCGCATCGTGCGCGACTATCTGGACGAGCGGGGGAAACTGCTCCTGCTGCTCGACCCACCGGAGACGAGGCTGCATCACGCCATGCCGCGCTTCCAGAAACTCGTCACCGACTACGGTGGAGAGATTCTGCCGGGCATCTTGGCGACCTCTATCGTCGCGCTGACGGCTGAAGGGCTCCGCTCCATCCCCGAAGTCGGCTTTCGTCTGCAACCCAACGAATCTTCCTCCCACTTCATCTTGAAGGGCGTGCCCGGCGCCTGCGCCTTCTATGGCGTGCTGCCGATGAAGCGCAAGGCTACCACGGAGCCGGGGCAGACTTACACGCCGCTGTTCCAAACGTCCGAGCGGATGATGGCGGCTTCGCTGAGCGCTGAAGGGGCAATACGCGTGACTGGCAAAGAGCCGCGCGGGCCGTTCGACGCCGCCTTCGCGGTGGAGCAGAGCATCGTCGAAGAGACCCGCAAGCCCCGCTGGCGCATGGTGGTCGTAGGCGATTCCGACTGGGCCTCCAACCGCTTCATCCTCGCCGACGCCAACCAAGCCCTCTTCACCAGCATTATCAACTGGCTGTCGGAGGAGGAAGCCATCATTGACATCCCTGCCAAGCCGCCGGTCACGAACTCGTTCGGCACCGGCGCGGGAGCGGACATGAACCAAATCCTGCGCACCGTGTTAGTGGTGGTTATTGCCGTGCCGCTGGGCGTTTTGGTGTTTGGCACGATGGTCTGGTGGCAGAGGAGGTAGTCGTCCGTGAGGGAATTCCGCACAACGCTGGCGCTGTTAGTGATTGTGCTGCTGTTAGGAGGATGGATCTTCTTGCGCAAGGAGTGGGGTCCCATCAGGGAGGGCTTCAAACCCATTGATGTGAACCCCGAGGACGTCAGGGAACTGACCGTCAAGAACGAACGCGCTAAGGAGACGATTGTTCTGAAAAAAGAAAAGGGCGCGTGGTGGATGGATAAGCCCCGGCGGGCGCGCGCCGACCAGGATTTCATCAAGTCCGTGTTGGACAAACTCAAAGACCTCACCGCCACGCAGGACGTGACGGAAGCGCTCAAAGGCAGAGACCTCAGCGAGTATCACCTCAAGGACTCCCCCCGCGTGCTGCTGACAGTGCGGCTCCAATCAGGCGCGTCACACACGCTGCGCTTCGGCGACAAAACGGTGGACAGCCAATCGGTTTACACCCAACTGGAAAGCGGCAACATTGTGTTGGTGGATGCCCTGCTGTTCGACGACCTCAACGGACGCGACGCGGACGGCTTCCGCGATAAGAAACTACTCGTCTTCGACCACAACAAGGTCAACAAAATCGCCCTGACCTACCCCGATAAGGTCATTGAGATCAAGCGCACGGGCGATTTCGACTGGAAAATCCTCAAGCCGCTCGTGACCACGGCGGAGACCACCGCTGTGGACTCTCTGATGACCAAACTCGAAACGCTGCAAGCAACGCGGTTCGTCGACGAAGCACCCCAAGACCTCAGCAAGTACGGTCTCGACCAGCCGCAGTTGCGGGTGGACCTCTGGGTCAAGGGACGCAAAGCCCCCCATACCCTGTGGATCGGCAAGGAGGGTCAAGGTGCGGACGCGCAAAACCACTACGCCCGCAGCAGCCGCGCTCAACCCGTCGTGACCCTTGCGTCCTATCTGGTCAAAGACCTCAAGCAGGACGTGAAGACGCTCCGCTCCAAGACGGTGTTGACCATCATCCCCAACGACGTCAAGCGATTAACGCTGACCTACCCAGGGCAGCGTCCCATTGACATTGAACAGGTCAGCAAGGAGACCACCCCCGCGTGGCGGTTGAAGTCCCCCGTGGAATATCCCGCCGACCGCCAAACGGTGGACAACATTCTGTTCTCTTTGAACGGACAAGTGGCGGACGACTTCATTGACCGCCCCACCGCGCTCGCGCCCTACGGCTTGGAGCCGCCTCGGGCGGAAGTGGCGTTGTATATCAAACAGGACCAACAACCCACGCACGTCTTGCGCATCGGCAAAAAGACGAAGGACGCCAAAGGCGAAGGCGTTTACGTGCAGATCAAGGGCGAGGACACGGTCTACAAGGTCGCCGGGGCGCAGTGGGTGGACAAGGTCACGCTCCCGCTCGAGCAACTCCGCGATAAGCAAATCCTCGCCTTCGACACGGCGCAGGTCGAGAGTTTTACGGTGACGCACGGCACTAAGACCGTCGTCGTCGAGCGCAAGGACGTCAACCACTGGCAAATCGTCCAGCCGCAGCGCACCGCCGCCGACTTTGCCAAGGTCAACGCCTTTCTGGGGCTGCTGAGCGACTTGCGCGGCGAGGCGTTCGTGGAGTCCCTCCCTGGCGATGCTGACCCCGCCACCGAGGAGCGGCTGAAAAAATATACTCTGGATGCCCCGGCGCTCAAAGTCGTGCTCTTCCTGCGCGACAAGGTGACCAAAAAGCGGCAAGGCACGCAAATTTACGTCAGCCGCAAGAACGCCCAGCGCGAGGTCTACATCCTCCGCCGCCCCTTCGAGCCTGCCGTCTACCGCGCCAAAGGGAATGTGCTGGACGAGTTGCGGGTGGACGTGAAAGACTTCAAGTAGTTAAGTGGTGAGGTAGTTGGGGGGTGAGGTGGTGAGGCAGCCCAACTACCTAAACACCTCGATCGTCGTGTGCTACATTGCCGAAGTCGTCGAAAGCAGCACCACCGAAGTTGTCGCTGAGTGCCGCCAACTGAACCTCTCGCCCCCGTTCGGCGCATTCGTCCGCATTGACTCAGAGCCGGTGGCTCTCGGCGTTGTGTTCAACATCGCCACGCGCAGCCTCGACCCCACGCGCCGTCCGATAGCCTACGGCAAAACCGAAGAGGAACTGCGCCTCGAGCAACCCCAGATTTTTGAACTCCTGCGCACGGAGTTTCACGCCCTCCTGGTCGGCTTCCGCCAAGACAAAAGGGGTCAGGGCATCGAGACCCCCTCCCCTTCTGTCTTTCATCAAACGCTCCCCCCGCAGCCGCCGCGTTTGCACAGTTTCGTTTACATCTGCGACAAAGAGGAAGTGCGCGCCTTCGCGTCACAGCATGACTACCTCCGCCTCCTCCTCAACGCGAGCCGCCAGACCATCTCCGACGAACTCATCATCGCCGCCTGCCGCACCGCCCTCGCCGCCCACGACAACGACCCGCAATATCTCATCCGCCTCGGCAAAGAACTCGCTCGCCTACTGCCCCGCGACTACGACCGCTTGAACGCCATCGTGCGGCGGATTGCACAATGAGGCGCATGGTGGACGCCGCATACGATGCGACGCAACAGGGAGACCTCTTAGCCTTTTGTCACCCGTCCTGAAGTTGTGAAGGGAGTCAGTGCTACAAGGAGCGTAAACCCTCCAGCAGACGGGTCTCTGAACGCCCTCAGGCGGTGGTGGTTTCCCAACCGATAGGGCAGGCTGCGCGTTGTGTCCATACGGACGCGAGAGGTAGATGCGCCTCGTGTTGACCCGGGGCGATTTTTTGCAGCGGCGATGTCCAACGCACGATAGTAGAATCCTGGGACGCACCGTTCAGCATCGCATTGAAGTTGATGTGAGGATAGCAGTCTTGTAGATATTTCCGCGCGTGGGCATCGGCTCGACGCAGCACGTCGGTCTTCTCCACCAGAAAGTAACGTAGCATCGTCGAGTTCATCGGAGAGAAGTGACGAGGATTTGAGGGCAATTCGACTGATTCAGGTCGGTAAAGGAATACGTAGTAGTTAGCATCTGCGTCCACACCGGCATAAGCGGCGCGGCAGAGAGCAGGGAAAGTGTTCAAGTCAAGGCGCAGCGCGACGACGGGATCGTATTTCGTCGAGGAATAAGAGCGCACCTCCCCCATCGTCTCAAACAGGTGAACCTCCTTAAAGAACGGCGCGTGTTCAGGGCTAACCCCAATGCATAAGTCTTCAACGCCGATGCCTATGGCAAACAGCGTCGTATATCTACATAATCGCACCAAAATACCGAGGTTACGGCTGCCTTTGGCAACAGCCAGCCCCGAAACCTCGGCGATTTTGCGCCCCCGACGGCGCAGAGCGTTGAGTTCCTCACCATAACTCTCTTCCATCGGCAGTCCCAAGGGCGAGTCCACGATAAGCGACATCGTGCCGATCACCGAACCGTTCTCAACGGCGATGAACGTCGCCGTCTCAGGAAGGACCTCAAAAATGCGGACGCGCATCCCCGACGGATGCGGGTCTATGTAGCCCGCTTCTACATAGCACTGATGCACGAGGCGATAAGCGGCTTCTAACTCTTCCCGCGTTTCCGCCCGTTTGACGGTGACGGGGTCGTTCTCGTTGAAGAGGCGGCAGCGCTTCAAGGCGGCAATGCGGCGGCGCACATTGCCATCCACTGGCTTCGGCGGCAGGTTGAAACGGTGCGTAGGACGCGGCAGGCGACGCTCAAAGTCTTCGGCTATCGTGACGGCGGGACTGTGACTGAAGAACTGCGGATGGGGCTTTGTTGCCCAGTTTGATGATGGTTGGACAGCTTGCATTTCCATGACCCCCCTCTCTTCCTTAATTGGCGACGGTCAAGTTGACTATTTCATGAAATGGCGGCAGACCCCTCAGCGCCTCGCGTTCCAGACACTCGTGTTGTTCCGGGTGGAACGCCGCCCGCGCCTGACATAACTGCTCCTTCACGCTGGATGGCATCACGCGCCACGCCATCAGATACACTTCACGGCGCAGCACACTCGGCACGCCGTCCGCAATTCTACCGCGTAATCGCAGTTGCTCGTAGAGTTCCGTCTTGCCCTCCTGGACACATGTTGCTGTCATGGTCTTTCCCTCCTTATCTCTCCTTAATGAGGCTGAACTCCTTATGACAATGAATTGTCCCGTCCATTCTTTTTCATTCCCTGAATTCTCCCATCCATTACTTTTCAGTTTGGGCATACCGACGTTGAAAAATGAAAAGCGGAAAGGAAGAGGCGAAGGGCTTCGTGAGGTTGAGTTTTGCGCCTTGACTTTTCACCATTGGTGCTATAATCCTTATCCAAAGTGCGTCCCAAGACCTTATTGGAGTTGAGGAGAAGTGAAGGTGCCAGAGAGGCGGACGAAAGAGGATAGGGGGCGGTATGGCCGTTGGCTTAACATGGTCGAGATAAGAAAAAGGCGCAACATGCAAGCGAATATCAAGAGATGGTTATTGGTTTGCTCGCCTTCCTGTTGATGCTTCACTGGGTTCCAGAACGACATTCCTTGCGTCGGCGGTGGGATCATCGAGGAAGCAGCATCGGGAAGGGTTCAAGGGGGTTTGGGAGGGATGTCACCACAAAGACCAAATATCCTCATCGTCATCACCCACGACACGGGGCGGCATTTAGGCTGCTACGGGCGAGGAGTGGAGACACCACATCTGGACAGGTTGGCATCGGAGGGCGTGATGTTCACCCAAGCGTTTTGCACCGCGCCGCAGTGCAGTCCCAGCCGCGCCAGTCTGCTGACGGGCAGGATGCCGCATCGTCACGGACTCATTGGCTTGACCCATCGCGGTTTTCGGCTCACCGATGGCGTGCCGCTGCTGCCCGCCCTGCTCGCCGCAGCGGGCTACGACACCCATCTTTTCGGCTTCCAACACGAAGCCCCCGATGCGAAAGAGTTGGGCTATCAGCACGTTCATCATGCCGAAGGCGGTCACTCCTGTCTGCGCGTCACGCCGCTGGTGCTGGACTTCCTCGCCCACGCCCCGCAGCCGTTCTTGGCGATGGTGGGATTCGCGGAGACGCACCGTCAGTTCCCCGAAACTGACGCGCCCATAGAAGACGTCAAAGTCCCACCGTTCCTGCCTGATGCTTCGGAGATTCGCCGCGACGTAGCGGGGTTGAACGAGGCAGTGCGCCGTGTGGACAGCAGCGTAGGTGAAATTTTAGATGCGCTGCAACAACACGGTTTGGCGGACAACACGCTGTTCCTCTACACCACCGACCACGGCATCGCCTTCCCCGGCGCGAAGGCGACGCTGTTCGACCCCGGCATTGAAATCGCGCTGCTGGCGCGCGGTCCGAGCGAACGCAGCATAGGCTTCCAGCCCCCCTCGTGCCCGCAGGATGCAAGCGCTGCGTTGCGGGGCGGCAAGGTCATCAACGCGCTGGTCTCCAACGCCGACCTGGCGCCGACGATTCTGGAGTTGTGCGGCGTGCCTATTCCGCCGGAGATGGACGGCACCAGTCTGCTGCCGTTGGCGCGAGGGGAGGTGGAGCGCGTCCATGAGTGCGTGTTTGTGGAGCAGACCTATCATGCGGCCTACGACCCGATGCGCGGTGTGCGCACGGAGCGCTTTAAGTATATCCGCAGCTTCGCGCAACGCCCCTGGTGGCTGCCGCCCAACGTGGACAACGGCTACACAAAGGACTGGTATCGTCAGCATCAACCCGAGGTCTTTCAGACCCCGCGCCGCTCGGAACTGCTCTACGACCTCGCGCGTGACCCGTTGGAACGGCAGAACGTGGTGGACAACACCGACTACTTCGCCGCGCTCACGGAGTTGCGCGATGTCTTGGAACGCTGGATGCAGGAGACGCACGACCCCTTGCTGCACGGCGACGTCCTGCCGCCCACTGGGGCGAAGGTGACGCCATCAAAGGTGTGGGGGCCGGAGGAAAACGTCACGACTGATTATGACCCACGTACGGACAAGTGGCCGTGAATCCCCTTCGGCATCGGTCCCCCGACCGCGCCGCAACGCCGAGGAGTTGTTCCTATCCTTCTGGGACACCCCAACGGATGAAAATGTCCTGGCGAGCGGCGTTAAGCCATCCGCCGAATGCCTGTCATTATGAGCGTAGCGAAGCCATGACAGACAGGGGGATGACTTCGCGGCGCCCGCTACGACGTTTTCCTCCAGCAGGGAGGAAGAGAGATGTGATGAGAGCGAGGCGGTTCGGTAGGAGCCTCCCATGCGCTCTGCCGTCCTTGACATAGTCCCTTGCATCTTCTACAATACCCTTGGCGTGTTTGCGCGATATCCACACGGAGGGGCTTACGTTTCATGCAACCTGAGCAGATACTGGAACGCGCTCGCGGGCGGCGGGTGCTGGTCGTGGGCGACTTGATGCTGGATGATTACATCTGGGGGACGGCGGAGCGGATTTCGCCCGAGGCGCCGGTGCCGGTGGTGCGCTACGAGCGGCGCACGAGCGGTCCGGGGGGGGCGGCGAACGTGGTGAGCAATGTGCACTCGCTGGGCGGCGAGCCGATCGTGTGCGGCGTTGTGGGAAATGACGAAGGTGGGCGGGCGCTGCGCGCGCGGTTGGAACAACTTTCTACGGACGTGCGCGGCATCGTGGTTGACCCGCAGCGCGTCACGACGCAAAAGACGCGCGTGATTGCTCATCAGCAGCAGGTCGTGCGGATTGACTTCGAGACGACAGAGCCTGTCACGGTGGAACTGGCGGAGCGGATGTTGGAGTTCGTGCGTTCCATCATTGCATCGGTGGAGGTGGTGGTG
>JANWYM010001009.1 GCA_025055355.1 Abditibacteriales bacterium | reverse complement strand
GCATCCGCGACTACCGCAACACCGAGAAAGTGGTGAGTATGGCGATTCTGGCAGACCCTGACCCCAACTGGCGTCCCAGCGAGTATGTAAGCGGCGTCGCAGGATGTGAGCTACACTTCCGCTTCCTGACCGCCAAACTGCTGGACTTAGATGAAGCAGTGCTGCGCAACGACCCAAGTCCCATCGCGCTCGCGTTGCTGGCGCACAAGAAGGCTCTAACAGTGCGCGGCAACCCCGAGCTGACCCTGCGCGAAAAGATCGAACTGGTGCGCGCCATGAAAGAGCGCGGGTATACTCATGACGACATCGTCACACTTTATAAGGTGGTGGACTACTTTATGATACTGCCGCAAGAGTATGAGCAACTGGTGCAGCGCGTGATTCGCGAGGTAGAGTCCCAGCAAGAGTTTCCTCTGACCAGTTTGGAGAAACTGGGACTGCAACAGGGACTGCAACAGGGACTGCAGCAAGGGCTGCAGGAGGCTGTGCTGAGTTTGCTGACGCTGCGATTTGGCGCGGTTCCTGAAGCGTTGTCGGAGCGCGTGACTCAGATACTCGACCTTCAGCTCCTGCGGAAACTGCATCGCATCGCTTACGAAGCGCCTTCGCTGGAAGCGTTCGAGCAGTCGCTCTCAGAATCTGCGCCACTCACTGAAGCATCGTCCACGAACGGCGCGGCAGAGACTCCCACGCCCTGAAGCCGCTTCAGGGCTGCGGCGCACGCTCCGCCAGCAGGGCGTCCAGCATTTCGTAGGCGTAGCGCA
>JANWYM010001008.1:519-771 GCA_025055355.1 Abditibacteriales bacterium | reverse complement strand
TACAGAATCGCGCGGGCGAAGTTCTGAATCAGCGCGGGTTGCCCCTCTAATGCGCCTTCAGGCTTCGGCGCGATGGGGGGTTCGACGCGCTCCGCCGGGATACTGTCCCACATCCCCTCCGCTTCATAGGTAAACTGGCGGATAGGACGCTTGAGTTTCCAGACCTGCAGTTCGCCGTCCTGCAGGCGCAGTTTGCCCTCATCGCCGCAAATCTCGATAAGGTTCTCGCCAGGTTCCTCGTTGGTGGTAGCG
>JANWYM010001008.1:0-509 GCA_025055355.1 Abditibacteriales bacterium | reverse complement strand
CCCCACACACGGCACGGCATCCCGCCGAACCAGAGCCAGAGATCGATGAAGTGCGGGGCTTGATTAATCAGCACGCCGCCGCCCTCGCCCGCCCAAGTAGCGCGCCAACCGCCGGAGTCGTAGTAGGCTTGCGTGCGATACCATGCGGTGATGAGCAGAGTGCGTCTGACCTCGCCCAGCACGCCCTGCTCGATGAGCCGCCGCGCCGCCTGCACCTCAGGGCGGAAGCGGTGCTGATAGCCAATCGCGAACATTTTCCCTGAACGCCGCGCCGCCTCAATCATCATATCTCCATCCGAGACCGACACACAGAGGGGTTTCTCCACCAGCACATGCAGCCCGTGTTCGAACGCGCTCACGGCGACGGGCGCGTGCGCATAGTGGGGCGTGGCGATAAGCACAGCGTCTAACAACCCGCTCTGAAACATCGCCTCATGATGGGTGAAATGGGGTACGCCGAACTGCTCACCTGCCGCTTGCGCCCGCTCCGAGTGCGTGTCGCACACGCC
>JANWYM010001007.1 GCA_025055355.1 Abditibacteriales bacterium | reverse complement strand
TGAAGCTGCCATTGCGGCCGTCCGGGTCCGGCTGCGACCGCGTCTGCTCAAACATCATCTGCTCCTCAATAAACGGCAAAATGTGCAGGAAGATGCCCCCGTTGGAGTTGTAGTTAGCTTGGGCGTTGCGGGGGTACAGACCGATGGAGGGAGGGAGCTTGCCCTCATTGGTGTCCGCCGCATTGATAGTGGCCAAGGCAATCTGTTTGAGCCGATTGGAGCAATCGGCACGAGCAGCGGCTTCGCGAACCTTCTGCACAGCGGGCAAAAGCAGGCCGATGAGGATGGCAATGATGGCAATCACAACCAACAACTCAATCAACGTAAAACCACGACCTCGAAACAATTGATGCGTTAATATAAACGTGACCTCCCAATAAAGTGCGGTGCCATTTGAAGTGGGAGCCGAGACCCCTTGATGAGGGAGGCTAGCAAGGCGAGTCATGCCTCCTTGAAACCCAAGATAAATACTAGAAATGAAAGTCGTCAAGATATTTCTTCATTTTTTATTCATCTAGCTAGCCCCTGAAGACACAGGATGCAAACTACCCGCATCTGCTACGATAGCTGGTTGTGATGGCAACAACGCGGTCGTGGCTGGGATTCGATTCCTTAACCCTAGAAGGGTGCCCGTTGAGGTCTTGCAGGGTCTTGTAGACCGAGGCAAGTTAAGGCATGAATAGCCTCTACGGCGTGAAAAATAAACCAGACTTATATCTAGTTCACAGGTGTTCAAAATTTTGATATGACTTTTAGATGGCAAGTATCGTGATTTGT
>JANWYM010001006.1:292-781 GCA_025055355.1 Abditibacteriales bacterium | reverse complement strand
TTCGATGAGCTTCTCCGCCAGCTTCTTCGGATTAGCAATCGTGGCCGAGGTGCAGATGAACTGCGGTCGCGAACCGTAGAACGCGCACAGGCGCCGCAGCCGCCGCAGCACGTTCGCCAGGTGCGAGCCGAAGATGCCACGATAGACGTGGAGTTCATCGAGGATGACGTATTTGAGATTGGAGAAGAGAGATTCCCATTTGGTGTGGTGCGGCAGGATACCGGCGTGCAGCATGTCGGGGTTGGTCAACAGTACGCCCGACGCTTGGCGAATGGCCGCGCGTTGCGAAGTCGGAGTGTCGCCATCGTAGATCGAAACCTGCACCCGGTTAGCGCGGATAGCAGCTAGCTGAGTGCTCATTGCCGACAACTCATCCGCCTGATCCTGGGCGAGGGCCTTCGTCGGGAACAGGTAGAGCGCGCGCGCGTTCGGGTCGGCGAGCAGGATGTGCAGGACGGGCAGGTTGTAGCACAGCGTCTTGCCGGAGGC
>JANWYM010001006.1:0-282 GCA_025055355.1 Abditibacteriales bacterium | reverse complement strand
GGAGGCGGTGCCGGTGACGACGACGACATTCTCTCCGCGCAGCGCGGCAGAGATGGCGAGGGACTGATGCGAATAGAGTTGAGAGATGCCTAGTGGGTAGAGAGTAGAAAGTAATGAGCGATCGAGCGCTTCGGGCCATGGGGCGTAGCGGGCCGGGCGCGCGGGCAGGCGTTCCCAGGCGGCCACGTGGTCCATGAAGGCGCGGTCGAGCCGGCGGCGGTGCAGGGTCTGCATAGCAAGCAGCGATAGACCGAGACTACGACTTCGGCCTGCCGTCGTCAG
>JANWYM010001005.1 GCA_025055355.1 Abditibacteriales bacterium | reverse complement strand
ACAGACGGTTTCTCTCTCGTTCCTCGTGCGCTATCACCTCGCCACCGCTGACTTCGGCACGATTGCCGTTACCATTCAGGACGAAAAGAACAATCCGCTCATCTTCGTGCCCCTGTCGCATCGGGTCACGCGGCGCACGGATACGGTCAACTTCACCCGGCAAATCCTCGTCCCGCAGCGCATCGCAGGCGAGGTCTACGTCATCGCTGCCCTGTTTCCCGGCTTCACGGCGAGCTCCGACATCACGGATATCGTGACTTACAAAATTCGCTCCACGCAGGACCGCGTGAGGTTCTCGACGATTTTGCTCGTGCCAGACAGAAACGACCCACAGCGCGTCACGCTCTCGGTCGTTGTAAGTTACACGCTGGATACGATCGCCTCAGGGGTCGTGCGCCTGCGCGTCTTGGGCGACAAGGGCAAAAACGACTTTAAGACCGTCATCTACGAAACGCAGCAAAACGTCAGCAAAGCCAGCGGCGCCAGTGGCATGCTGGATTTTCAAGCGGACGTGACGGCTCCCTCCGATGTGATCGTGCTCAAGGTGTATGCAGAACTCCTCCCGTTAGGGGGGAAGTCAAACCTGTTTGACGTGACCTCGAAGGCGTATCCGCTCCGAAAGGGTTCATGAATCGTGACTTCATGCCGCATGAAAATCGTCGTCGTCCTCGTCGTCGGTCGCTTGTAGCGCAAGTTCAGTCAGTCACAATGGGTTGGGTGCATTACGCAAAATTTGCAGCCTCTCCGTATAAAGGCACGGATGCCCTCTGGGCGCGCTCCTACAAGGTGGCAAATTTTGCGTAATGCACCC
>JANWYM010001004.1 GCA_025055355.1 Abditibacteriales bacterium | reverse complement strand
GTTTGCTGGCGCTGTGTGCGGGGCAGAACCCGTTTCAATTCCCCGAAGGGACATCTCTTCTTTCAACGAGTCACGCCGTAGGCGGTCAGTTGGGTCAACTCAACGTTTCAATTCCCCGAAGGGACATCTCTTCTTTCAACGAGGCAAGGGCAAAGCGCAACCGCCGCGCCCAGCAGCGGTTTCAATTCCCCGAAGGGACATCTCTTCTTTCAACATAAACCCTTGACGAAGGCAACAGGACATGCCATAATGGTTTCAATTCCCCGAAGGGACATCTCTTCTTTCAACAAACTACGCGGTCTTGGGGGGCTTCTTCTGTTGAAAGTTTCAATTCCCCGAAGGGACATCTCTTCTTTCAACGCCGTGGTAGTATTCAACATGCACTCCACGCCAAATTTGTTTCAATTCCCCGAAGGGACATCTCTTCTTTCAACGTTTCGTGCCTGATGAGGAGACGCTTATTCTCATAAGGCGTTTCAATTCCCCGAAGGGACATCTCTTCTTTCAACGCGCGGAAGAGTTTACGTCCGGAAGCGCGTCATCCCCAAAGTTTCAATTCCCCGAAGGGACATCTCTTCTTTCAACCATGGACGACGACGCACCGACGACATGTGTGACAAACGCGTTTCAATTCCCCGAAGGGACATCTCTTCTTTCAACTACGCCGCCGCTGCGTCGTTGGTGCGTTGCTACTCGCAAGTTTCAATTCCCCGAAGGGACATCTCTTCTTTCAACGGGCTTATAAGGTCGCAGCTGCTCAGCCTGAAAGAATGATGTTTCAATTCCCCGAAGGGACATCTCTTCTTTCAACTGGAGAGGG
>JANWYM010001003.1 GCA_025055355.1 Abditibacteriales bacterium | reverse complement strand
AACGCTTTGAGCGCGGATTTGTCCGAAAGTTTCTCGATGCTGAAATAGGCGTTGAGTTTTTCGAGCAAGGCGTTCAGGTCGAAATCCGCAAGGCTATGAACGAGGCGATGCGTCGGCAGCACGACGAGACCTTCGTCGTAGATGTTGGCGATGAAGGTCATAATGAAGTTGTAAGGTTCGTTGCCGTCGTGATTGGGGGTTTCGGACATTCGAAGCTTTCGGTAGTTGAGGGCGGTTTCGTAGCGGTGATGCCCGTCGGCGATGAACAGTTGCTTCTCGCGCAGGACGGATTTGACGATTTCGATGGTTTCCGCGTCGTCGCATCGCCAGACTTGATTGCGCGCGTTTTGATAGTCCATCGCGTCAATGAAGGGAGGGCGCGTCGTCGTGAAGCGATCGAGCGCGCGGTCGGCGGTTTTGGATTCGTCGGCGTAGAGTCCGAAGATCGGGCTGATGTTCGCGCCCGTTTTGATGAAGAGTTGCAAGCGATCTTTCTTCGGACCCGAAAGCGTTTTCTCGTGCGGAAGCGTTATGCCTTCGGCGAATTCATGCAGTCGGCATCGAGCGATGAAACCTTTGCGCGTGAAGGTTTTGCCGTCTTTGGTCGAAAAGGTTTGATGATAGGGATAAATCGCCTCGCGCTCGTCTTGTCGGAGAATGCCCGAGGCGAGCCAAGCGTTCAAACGCTCGGCGGCGACGTCGTATTTGTTTTCTTCTTTGGGCAACTCCAAGCGAACGGCGTTGAATTCGGATTTGGCGTAAAGTTCCGCTTGCGTTTCGGGCGAAATGACGTCGTAAGGCGGGCAGAGCACGTCGTCGAACTTGCGG
>JANWYM010001002.1 GCA_025055355.1 Abditibacteriales bacterium | reverse complement strand
CAGCAAGGTGGGCTGGCAGGGACGCCCGCCCCTACGAATTTGCGTCAGCGAGTAGATGCATGTATACTTTTGAACGAGGTGACAGACATTGGCTCTTCTCTTACGCGAAGACGATGTGCGACGGTTGCTGCCGATGGCGGAGGCGATGGCAGCGGTGGAGGAGGTCATGCGCCAGCACGGTCAAGGGGTGGCGACGAACAACCCGCGCCGTCGCACGCGCACGCCGCGAGGAGTGTTGCACCTGATGTCCGCCGCCGCGCCACAAATGGGCTATTGCGGCTTCAAAGCCTATGCGACGTTTTTGGGCAGCCAGGAGACGCGGTTTCACGTTATGCTTTACAGTGCGGCGACAGGCGAACTGCTGTCGCTGATGGAAGCCAGCGCGTTGGGGCAGATACGCACCGGGGCGGCGAGCGGCGTGGCGACAAGATACATGGCACGCGAGGACGCCAAAGTCGTTGGCTTGTTCGGCACGGGCTATCAGGCGCGGACGCAAATCGCCGCCGTCTGTTTGGCGCGACAGATTGAGATGGTCAAAGTTTACAGCCGCAGCCCGGAACGCCGCCGCACGTTCGCGCAGGAGATGAGCGCATCACTGGGCGTGACCATGCAGCCGATGGATTCGCCCGAAGACACGGTGCGTGAGAGTGACATCATCATCACCATCACCACCGCGCGCGAGCCGGTGTTCGACGGGAGGCATCTCGCGCCGGGCGTTCACATTAACGCCGCCGGCTCCAACCTGCTCATCAAGCGGGAGATTGACGAAGAGACCGTGCGCCGCGCCGACGTGATCATCGTGGACGATAAGGAGCAGGCGCGGATGGAAAGCGGTGA
>JANWYM010001001.1 GCA_025055355.1 Abditibacteriales bacterium | reverse complement strand
GGGGGATGGCTGTGCTCCGCTCGCAACGACAGACGCGGGGGATGGCTTCCCTCCGCTCGCCATGACAGGCATTTTCGGAGGAGAAGAGAGCGATGGTCGGCTGGTGGGCTATCTTCTTGCTCTCGTGGAGCAGCGCTGGAGGGTCCGAATTCTCTCTGAACCAGTCCGTCAGATTATCGGCGCGGATGGCGCCGGTGGAGGCACTCCAAAGACTGGGCGCGATGACGCGGCGGGAAATCATCGCTTACGTGCCTGATGATGCCCCAGAAACCGTGCTCTTCCCGGCGCGCTCTGTGCCGCTGGCACACGCTCTGGACTTGCTGGCGGATCAGTTAGGGGTGGGATGGACGCTCCACGAGGGGCGCATTTACCTGATACGCCTGAAAGCCTCGCCGGTGCGGCGGCAGTGGCTGCGACGCTTTTTGGGCTGGTGGGACGCCCTGGAAGAGCCAACGCGGAGCGCTCTACTGGCGGGGCAGGTGGTGCCGCTGGAGGCGCACGCTGTCCCGCCCCTGCGCGCGTTGCTGACGGATGAAGAAGGATGGGTGCCTCGTTCTCCTACGGGGGAAGAGTGGACGGGGCTCTCCTTACAGGCGGACCTGTATTGCTACCTCTGGCTGCCCGTCGGGGCAGCCCCCTCTACGGAGGGGCAAGCGGGATTGTTCAGCGTGCAATTGAACGTGGGGGCGCCGCAAGGGGTGCTGCGGGTTTTGTCGTCGCAGGGCGCTCGGAGGACCTTCATTGACATTTATGCGTCTGCCGCCCCGCCAGGGTCTCCGCTTCCACCGCCGCCACTGGTCACTAAGTCTCTGGAGGAGTTGACGCTGGCAGAGCGCCAGAG
>JANWYM010001000.1 GCA_025055355.1 Abditibacteriales bacterium | reverse complement strand
CATCATGGGGCCGTCCGGCTCGGGCAAATCTACGCTCCTGCACCTGTTGGGCGGGCTGGACCGGCCCACCTCCGGCGACGTGATCCTGGCCGGCGAGCGCCTGGCCGCCCTCGCCGACGACGCCTTGAGCCTGGTGCGCCGCCGCCGCATCGGCTTCATCTTTCAGGCCTTCAACCTCATCCCGACCCTCACCGTGGAGGAGAACGTTGCCCTGCCGCTGGTGATGGATGGGCGCGACGCAGCGCAGTACGCGACGAAGCTGGAGACGCTCTTGCAACTGGTTCTGCTCGCCGAGCGCCGCCATCACAAGCCGGATCAACTCTCCGGCGGGCAGCAGCAGCGCGTGGCGATTGCCCGCGCCCTGATCACCGAACCGGAGATCGTTCTGGCCGATGAGCCGACCGGCAACCTGGACTCTAAGTCCGGCACGATCGTGCTCGACCTGCTCCGCCGCGTGTGCAAGGGTATGCCGGCCACCATCGTCATGGTAACGCATGATCCACGCGCAGCCTCCTACGCCGACCGAGTGGTCTTTCTGAAGGACGGCCGTCTGGTGGATGAGTGCCGCAACCGGCAGGACGGGCGCGACCTGATCCGGGTAGCCGAACGGCTGGCTGCGCTCGAAGAGTAAGCCACGATGTCGCCTCTGCTCCGCTTCCGGCACCTGGCCCCGGTGTTCCTGGCACTGCGCAGCATGCTCATGCGCCGGGCGCGCACCGCGCTCACCGCGACGGGCATCGCCCTCGGCGTGGCGGTGGTGCTGGCCGTCAACGTCACCAACGCCACCCTGCTCTCCTCCCTCAACGCCGCGTTCGACGAGGCCGGCGGGCGCGCCGACCTGACG